>CAZBHP010000110.1:0-5415 GCA_964491795.1 uncultured bacterium
ATATCTCGCCATTGGCTGCCCCCTTCGGGGACAGAATTAACAAAAGGGCGGCAACTTCGTTGCCGGGGGAGAGGGGGTCCTATTGGAAGCTGGCTTTCAATAGGACCCCTTTTCGGGCATGCAATCGAAGTTGCATGCCCGGTTCTTAACCTCCTTTGAATTAGTTTTGTCCCGAGGAGCGTAGCGGTAAGGGACAAACCAATGCCAATTATGCCAATGAAAAATTGGCTATCGCGCGCCCGAAGGGGATTTTCTAGAGGTGAGGCTGTGTTTTACACGCGAACCCAAGCGATAGCCGATTTGTCGAAGGCAGAATTGGCCAGTGTCAGGAGGTTCATTGGATTTCCCTGCCAGTAAAAAATGTTTCTAGAAAAAGCTTCTACAAGCACTTTGCTTTGATATTTAGGAGGGGAAAAATATAAAATGGGACCCCTGTGGACAGGGTAAGTGGAAAGATAGAAAGATGGTTTAAGCGGCACCAGAGGGATCTGCCTTGGCGGGAGAATCCTTCGCCATATGTCGTTTGGGTCTCTGAGGTGATGCTCCAGCAAACACGCGTGGAGGTGGTGATCCCTTATTTTTTCCGATGGATAGAAAAATTTCCCACTCTTAAATCCCTTGCAGAAGCAAAAGAGGATGAGGTGATCAAATTGTGGGAGGGGCTGGGTTATTACTCTCGTGCAAGAAACCTTCATCGGGGAGCCCAGGAAGTGTATGAAAAGCATGGAGGTGTTTTGCCAATGCAAGAGGAGGAGCTCTTGAAAATTAAAGGGATCGGTCCTTACACTGCGGGGGCCATTCTCTCTTTCGCATTTCATAAGAAAGCTGCTGCCCTCGATGGGAATGTCATGCGGGTGATGGCGCGCTATACGGCATTTACAGAAGAGGTTTCGAAAGGGCAAAAGGAGCTCAGAAGACGGGTTGAAGAGCTTTTGCCGGAGGAAAACCCTCATATTGTGATGGAGGGGCTTATTGAGCTTGGAGCTTTAGTTTGCCAAAAACAACCCAAGTGCTCGCTGTGTCCTCTTCAGGAAGAGTGTTTGGCAAAAAAAGAAGGTTTAGAGACAGTGCTCCCTAAGCTTGCAAAACGGGCTGAGACTATAGAACTTAAACGTTTTGTCGCTTGCATCGAAAGGGAAGGATCATTTCTTGTAAAAAAGAATGAGAAGGGAAAGATTATGGCAGATCTTTGGGAATTTCCTTTTGTGGAAGAAACCTCAAGTTCTCAACAAGAGCTTGAAGAGCTTTTGGGGATAAAGCTTCAGTTAAAGAAAGCGCTCCCTCTCCAAAAGCAGTCTTTCACACGTTATCGGGTATTGTTATTTCCCCATCATTTTAGTGCGCAAGAAGAAGTAATTAAAGGATATGAGTGGATTCCTAAAACTGAGTTTACAAAGATCCCTTTCTCTTCAGGACATTTTAGAATAAGCCGGGAGCTTCTTAAAGACAAGGAGTGAGAGATCGGTGTTTTTATTCTGGTAGAAAGGAGAGGTTGAGTATCTTTTGTAAGGCCGCCTCTCATGTTTTTCTAAAATAAGATCGTGACTTCGGAGAATCTGTAGATAATCTTTTAAATCGCGATTGTAGACCGGCGGTAGCCCTTCACGTTGCCACTCTTTCCCAAGGATTTCAGAGAGAATAAGAAATTTGCAACGCATTTGTCTTAGCACTGCATGGATTTCAGCATCTTTAAGATGGAGAAAGACTGTGTGAGCAAGGTAGATATCAGCGTAACGTGGCTCACCTTTCGTCAATTCAAAGCGGTAATCGGTATACTTATTACGAGCAAGACTAAGAGCCGATTCATTGACATCGAGGCCTAAATATTTTTCTTTGGCAAAACTTTCACAAAGTCGTCCATATCCGCAGCCAAAATCTATAAGACTTTCATAACCGAGATCTTCGGTAATTCCTTTTAATGTTTCCCGTATATCAAACCCTTCAGGAAACTCCCCAAAGCCTGGCGGAATAATATGAGAGAGCCCCTCTTGAGCCCAAAACTGCGTGCTATCCATAAAACTTCACCATAAATATCGAAGGAGTTAATTGCCATAATAAATAAAAAGGCAAAAAAGAATAGGCTCACCTTTCTGATAAAAAATCGTACGCGAAAAAAAGTCAGTGCTGTATAGTTTAAGAAATGCAAAAAATAGATTTTCCTCGACTGATTGCTCCTTACAGAAACCTGCTTTTGGCGGCTCTTTTGGTTTTTGGAGTCACCTCTTTCCTGTTTTTACGGATGGGGGCACGAGGCGCATCTTTTGTGCAAGAGTATATGGAGGCCGATAGACTCCATTCGCGTCTTATAGCAGGGAAGTTAGAAGGGGTGCGAAACCTTTTTGCTTTTGTAAAAAAATATCCTGCAGTTCAGCCTTTTTTTCACCACGCTCTTTACCAATCCTTTCTTTTAGAGGGTGAGATAGAAGAGGCGAAGAAGTTGTCAGCCCAGGTGCTTGAAAGATCAGAATGTTTGGAATCACATTATCGTATGTTTGCTGAAACTTCTCTTTTAATCGAAGAGGGGAGACTCGAAGAGGCGCTTAAAGCCGCAATAGATCTTCAGGCAAACCTGAAACACCTTAATTTCTCTGAATATCAGAAATTATATATCTTTAACCTGTTAAGAATTGTTGGCCTAGAAAAGAGACTTGGAATCGAGTTTTCTTGCCATAAAGAGTTAGAAACTCTTTTATCCAAAGAAGATACAGCCCTTCTTGGTAAAACAAAAGAAGAGATCTTAGCCCATTTTCAAGAAGGCGATCTCTCCTTAGCAGATTTCTACACTAAATAAGCTTCTAATCGTGAAGCAGGTCATTTCCGAAAGCTTTATGGCTTCCGAGCGATAGCCCCTTTCCACCTACACAACCAAGAGCGAGAAAAGTAATAAAGGGAGCTACTAGGCTTAAAAAGAGCAATAACACTGATGCAATAATAGAGGTAATTCTCTCTTTGGTGCAAAAGTGTAAAACACTTGCTAAAATCTTATGAATCATTTTAGGGAAAACAGCGCCCAGAGCGCCTCCTATCCCACACAGTAGGACCGACCAAAAAAGCATCCCTCCACCCCAAATAAGGGCAAAAATCGCGGAGAGAATAGAGGCTGCTGCAATCGTTACCTCTACACCGTGCTTTTTCATGTGTGTTTCGAGTTCGGAAACTGTAAAACCGCCCTTCTTTTTCACCTGATTTACCATACTATCCCTTCCTAACCCTCTCGTCCCCAAAGGACAAGGTAATTGTTTCTCTAAGTTAATCTTCACCATAATTATGAGGGGCATTTCCTGCAAATAAATTATAGAAGACGTTTTTGCTAGTTTGGAAATTTATTAAAAGAACCTCCTTCTGAAGAAGGAGGAATTCTTCAGATTTCGTAAGGATTATTGGATGAATTGGCCGCTTAACTTAAGCTCTAAAGGGATGGGATTGCAGCTTGGTAGTTGTTAAAAGTTTTGTGTTTTCCAGTATGTTTAATATTAGATATTTAAGAAATAAATATAAAATTTAAAACTGAAAAACGGTGTATTTATAATTATAAAAACGTTATAATTTATTATCTGAAAATTGAAATTCATAATAAAAGGTAAGGTTTTTAGGGTATAATTATGTCAGCGTCAGGTGTTTATACTTTTGATCATCCCATTTATGGACTAGAAGAACGTTTTATCCCTTTTGAAGGAAAGGGGTTACAAGAGGGTGGGGGCGAAGTTATCCCTGATCTTTTAGAAGAGTTATATCAAAAGGCCGGGCCTGCCTATAGAGGCGCCTTAGAGGTTTTATCTCGGCATATAACCAGGGTATCCTACCTCCAATTTTTACAGAACTTAGAGACTGCAGCCTTACCTGTGAGAGAACTATTGCCAAGGTCTATTGTAATGGTAGAACCTGGGAAAAGCGATATGTGGGTGGCCCAACTGGCTAGTTCTCAATTAACAGAAGTGGCTGCTCTATATATGGCACATGGAAGCGAAGGGGTGTTAAATAGAGGATTAGAAGCCTATCGAAGAGCGCATCCAGAGGGAGATATAAAATCCAATGATCTCTTCAATAACATAGTGTTTTTTGATGATGCTGCTTATTCAGGACGCCAAATTACAGACACGGTGAAAAGGGTAGCCCAGATCATGAAAAGAGAACGGCCACACGCCCCTCTTTTCCATATAGTATTGCCTTATATCTCTAGAGCGGCTCTTGCTCGACTCTCCGGGCTAGAAAAAGAAGGAATAGCCGTGCGTGTCTACTTTGCTTCTTTTATAAATACTTTATCTGAAATAGTTCGCTCTTTACCCACTGCAGAAGCTTTGGAAATTCAGGGGTCTTCCCCCACTCCCGGTGAAGAAGTCCTGGCCAACCGTGGAGAGAGAGAGTAGTTACTAAAGCTTTAGCTTCCGTTCAGTGCAAATGTAATATACGAGAAGTTTGTCTAACCGTATTTGCGTTTAAAACCCCTGATTGTGTCTCTTTCCCCACCTGTTTTGCAAAGGTTGTAAGACCAGCCACTCCCCCCTACAAAAGAGAAGAAGGGGCTTGGGTAGTATAACCTAAGTAGCCCTGTTTCTAGATGGGTTTCTCGGTTTTTAAACCGTTCATTTTTATATGTTTATGTTTCTTTAGAGGACTGCGCCTTAATCTCATATAAACTTTATATTAAATTATTTAATTATATGTTATAATAATTATTATAACTAACTAATAATCATAATATATAGGTATTAAAATGGTAATAAGTGCTTCTTTTGAAGGAAGGGGTGTGGGCGAGCGAATTTGGGGCTCTCATGAGTTGCTTGCTCCTCCTCCGGAAGGGCCCATACAAGGGGGAAATATAGACCCCGTGCTACGGGATGAAGTGTGCGCAAGATATTCAGAATCAGATGGTAAAGTTCTTCGGGTTTTATTTGATCATATCACTCATATATCCCATGAAGAGTTTTTAGCCCGACTTACTGAAGTGGCTCTTCCTGTGAAAGATCTCATTCGAAATAGCGTTGTCCTTGTAGAGCCACAAAAAAGCCAAATGTGGGTAGCTCAGCTTGTAAAGAGCCTTTTAGGAAGTTCTGCGGGAGCCTACATGAGATTAGGGGACAGGTTTTATACCCCCCAAATTCTTATAAACGCGATCAGGGAATATAGAGAAAAAGAGGACCATGATGGCTCCGTAGACCCTCTTTTAGAGAATTTTGACGACGGCCTTTTTTCTGGGGAACAAATGAGCCAAAACATCGTTTTTGTGGCTAAAACTGTAGAAGAAGAGACAGGTATCAAGCCTCATGTCCACGTAGTAGTTCCCTATACTTCTCGTATAGGTCGCGAAAGGGTAGAAAAGTTAGCCAGAGAGCATGGGATTCAAGTCACTATCTATTCCTCTCAACCTATTCGAACAGTTGCTGAAGTAGTTCATTCGTTAACAGCGGAAGACAG
>CAZBHP010000111.1:0-1535 GCA_964491795.1 uncultured bacterium
AGAAAAAGGGTCAGCACTCCTCTCTTTCCTCTCCTCTTCCCCTGAAGCCAAACCTCTTTTTGACTATCTAAACACACTACAGCCTCATCACATTATCGATTATCTCGATACCTTACGCGGCTTTGAAGATTTACAACGGCCTCTTTTGGGTAAATACTATTTCCCCTTCGGTGGCGGGAAAGAAGCGGAGGAGTGGGCGCTTGCAAGACACTTCTACCCCTCTCCTGGGTTTGGTTACTCTCGCTCTTTCGCCTTTCAAGAGATTGCTCCCCTCGGGTCTATTTTCAAACTTGTCACCGGTTATGAAGCCGTAAAACAGCACTACACAGAAGGAAGCAATCTTCTGAATCCTCTCACCGTAGTTGATCAGTCGCCTTCCTATCAAGAAAAGATCACCTCTTCCACTATCCTGGGCTACACCTCTTCTGGCATTCCGATTACCCGTATCTATAAAGGGGGCCGTCTCCCGAGAGGCCACCCTAACATCGGGAAAATAGATCTACCCGCAGCTTTAGAGCGCTCAAGTAACCTCTACTTCTCTCTTCTTGCCATTGATCGCATTCGTAACCCGCATGATCTTCTCGCAACGGCCCACAAACTAGGCCTCGGTCGTAAGACTAATCTTGATCTCCCGAATGAAGCCAAAGGCCACATCCCCTCAGATCTCTGGAGTAATCCAACTGCCCTCTACTCTTTTTCTATCGGTCAGCACTCTCTTACAGTAAGCCCACTCCAAACAGCGCTGCTTCTTTCAACCTTTGCTAATAATGGGAAAAGTATCAAGCCGCAAATTGTCCACACGATTGCAAACTTAGAGCCTAGCGAAGAGAGGACAGCTTTCTTTAATAAGACTTCTTTCTCCTACAAAGACCTCTTTTCTACGATCGGCATCTACTTCCCCCTCTTTCCCCTTCCCGAAGATCAAGAAGCTCTTCCCTACGTAAAAAAGCTCACCCCTGAAATCCTCGAGGAGATCTATCTTCCTGAATCGATACGCGATTTTCTCTTCTCCGGCCTTCATGACGTAGTCAACGGCTCTAAAGGAACCGCTCGCCCTGACATTATCCGCTCTCTCAAAGAATTGCCCCAAACCCGTCGAATCTACGAAGAGATTGCCCCCTCTCTCATTGGCAAAACATCAACTGCTGAAATTGTCTACCGCCCTTCACTTGAACGCGGCTTCGATCCTATCGTCGCCAAGCACATCTGGTTTGCCGGAATTTCCTTTGAAGAGCCCCTTGTCTACGACAATCCTGAACTCATCGTCGTCGTCTTCTTACGCTACGGTGACCACGGTAAAGAGGCCGCGCCTCTCGCCGCCCAAGTCATCAAAAAGTGGCGTGAAATCAAAAACCGCGACTAAAGTATTTTGAGTTGCAAATGACTATTAAAAGCTACAACCAATCCCGAATCTAGGAGCGACTTGTCTTTTTAAGGTTAAGGTGTAGATTTGCCCAAATGGGCCGAGTGCATCGACAAAAACATGCAAGGATACGTTGTTTTCTAACTTGCAGTATTGGACCCCTACAAGAGGT
>CAZBHP010000111.1:1545-5332 GCA_964491795.1 uncultured bacterium
AAGAGGTCTAAAATCTGTTTCTTCGTGATAAGACTCACATGTCTCATGTCGATGAAGATCTCTAAAATAGGTAAAGGCGTAGCCTATATACGGCTGCACCGCTTTTGTTTGGCGAAAACTATAAGAGTAGGAAGAGACAAAGCCGATGGTCTTTTCTTTATCGCGATAACCCTCATGATTAGGCGGTAGATCAATTGACGGGGAAAAGAGCGGTGCAAATTCAGCAGTATGTCCCCATTTTTGCACACGAAGACTGACGCCATATCCAGGCGCAAAAAAATCCCCGTAAAAAAATGGGGTAATCTGGGTTTTAAAACTTGTTGATACTTTCTCGTCAACGGCGTGAACTGCCGAGCACGCCAGCATCAATAAACCTACAATCATCTTTTTCATATAGTCCTTTAAAAATGAAAACCTGCACCAACTCTAGGAAACAACGCTAGATCGACAAAGACGTGCATATGGGATTGCTGCTTTAATTTATACTGCATCCCTATTAGAGGGAGAAAATACGACTCTTGATACAACTCCTCATAGGACCACGTTTTGACACCATCAAATTTAGTAACTGTGTAATAATGGGGCGCTCTTTGATAAAGGAAGGTGTAACCTCCATACAACTCAAAAGAATTTTTTTGGAAAAACGTGTAGGAGTAAGAACAAAAAAGACCTATTGTCTCTCGTGAACCGAAATGCCCACGAACTTCTGGCGAATTCATAGGGGCCAATTCAACCATATGTCTGAAGCTTGTAGCTCGAACGCTTAAGCCATATCCTGGATGAAACGGGTGTAAGAAGACAAATGGAGCCACCTCCACTTCCCACGCCTTTGAGGCTTTTTCTTCTTTTACAGCAATCTCCCCACCCCACAAACAGCTCAGAGAAGATCCGAGTACCAACATCAGGAATTTGTTTCTCATATACACCCAAAAAAATTTGAAAATCTATCTTATAGTAGCCTTTCTATTTATGACAATTTATAAAAATACACCTATATTCATAACAATTGTTTTATCAGACGAAAAGTAAGTAATTAGCTATAATCAATCCAATTACTTTAGGAGAACTTATGGATATCGAGCCTATTGCCACCACCCACCCATGGAAAACGAGCGCATTCGTTTCCGAATACGCCTCATCGATCTCAGCTGGAATCTCAGCTGGAGAAGCCAAGCCTCTTAGCCCTCGCGCCTCCCTACGCCGATTCAAAGCAGAAACATCACCGCCTCCTCGCCTTGAAATGAGAGCTGAATTTCTACGTTTAGAAGAAGAGGCTGATGCCGCCTACGCCAAAGATTTCCAAGGAAACGGATGGCAAGATGAATATAATAGGCACGAATACTTTCAAAAGATTGCCTACAAATACGCTGAAGCCGGCAGTCTTGCTCTTGAAGATTCTCGTTTTATGGACGCTGCCCGCTTACTCGAAAAAGAAGCCCTTGTCTATGTTGAAAAGATAGACAGGTCAGGACGTGCTATTCAGTGTTTATTGAAGGCGTGGAAATTATACTCTCAAAATAACTGCAGTGAAAACGCGGCAGCGGTTCTCGAGAGACTCCACAAACTCGTGGATCTCGAGATTGCGAGCTCTCGTCAAGAACTTTTGGAAGATGACGATTTTGCTTTGGGGAGTTTAACCCACTGGTTGGCAAACAAAGCCGAAATCTTTGAGCTCACAGGATCGCCTAAAGAAGCAGAACCTTTGTATGAAGAGATCGGAAACCTTTGTCTTGAGCTCAATAAAGAAGGGACAGCTTATGGACATCTCCATCCCCTTCTGATTGCAGGGCTTGCTTTTGAAAAACTCCCTGATGGACAAGACAAAGCAAAAAAAGCCTACGAAGATTTTTTGTCAGAAGTAGAGCCATGGGTTGAAATATTTCCAAAGCCTACTGATAGATGGGAGAAATACCTTTGTCTCGTTTTTTCTTTCCCAGTTCATCTACAAATCTCTTTAGCAAGTTTAAAGTGCGGAAATCTAGATGTTTTTACAGCTGCTTTACAAAAAGAAATAGATCTCTCTCTTGCCATCTTTGAAGATCTCTATCTTTCTCTCTTTGAAGATCTCGATCTTTCACTTTTTGACTTAGACTCTCTCGATACTTCACTTTTTGACTTGAGGCCTGCGGGAAACGATGTTTTATCCGATTACATAAAAGCTCTTGTAAGCACGGCCCTAACTCTATTAGGACCCGATAGCCCGCATGCTGCTACTCTCACAGAAGCTATGAAAGCTCACCCTTTTTTAGAGAATTTTGCAATGGAATCTCCAAGTGACGCTAGAAAGCATTTTGAAGCGGCTCTGATAGGACTATACCTAGCTCCAAAAGAGATGTCTGTAAAAGAAATTGCCCACATGTTGGAAGATAGACAGCTTTTCCCCGGACCTTAAAAATTAGGGAGAACTTATGGACATCGAGCCTATTGCTACAGCCCTCCCATGGAAAACGAGCGCTTTCGTCTCTCCGATGGAGCAGGCATCCTCAATCCTAGCTGGAGAAACCAAGCCTCTTAGCCCTCGCGCCTCCCTACGCCGATTCAAAGCAGAAACATCTCCACCTCCCCGCCTTGAAATGAGAGCAGAGTTTTTACGTTTAGAAGAAGAGGCTGATGCTGCCTATGCCAAAGATTTCCAAGGAAATGGGAGGTTTGATGAATACCATAGAGGTGAATATTTTAGAGCGATTGCCTTTGACTATGATAGAGCTGCTCGTCTAGCACTTGAAGCTTCCTCTTTTTTAGACGCCGCTCGTCTACTAGAAAAAGCAAGTCTTGTCTTTTCTGAAAAACTAAATATGCCTAATGGCGCTATTGATCGCTTACTTAAGGCTTGGAAACTATATACTGAAAATAACCACAGCGCAAAAGCTGCCGCCGCTGTTGCAAAGCTCCACCTCTTAGGAGACCAATATGTCTCTTTTTGCAGAAAAGAACTAACTGACGGTGACGATCTTTCTCTCGCACGCTTTATTAATGCGCTTCTAACCAAAGCCGAAATCTTTGAACTGACAGGATCCCCTGAAGAAGCATGGCCTTTTTATGAAGAGGTAGCAAACCTACCTAGGAGGCCTGATCTAGAAGAGCCTCTCTACAGAGGTTTACACCCTCATCTTATTGCAGGACTCTGTTTTGAAAAGCTCCCTTACGCACCAGATAAAGCAGAATTGGCCTATGAACAAGTTGTTGCATCTTTAGACGAATTGTTATGTGAACTAAACGCACAACCTCTTCATCGAAAAGATATAGCTTTTAATCTCTTGTTTTCTTTCCCACTTCATTTACAACTTTCTTTAGCAAGTTTAAAATGTGGGAAATTAGACGTTTTTGCAAGCTCTCTAGAGAGACAAATACACATATGGCTTTCTCTCCTTGAAACAGCAGATTTTATGGTGGTTGATGTATATTACCGTAAGATGGTCTTTTTGCCCGACTATCTAAAAGCCCTTGTAAGCACAAGCCTAACCATCTTAGGCCCCGATAGCCCTTATGCAAGCTCTATAATGGAAGCTATGCAAGCGCACCCTTTTTTAAAGGATTTTGCAACAGAGCCTTTAAGCGATGCAAGAAAGCATTTTGAATCTCTCCTTTTGGGATTATACTTAGCTCCACAGGAAACATCTGTGAAAGAGCTTTTAAAACCACTAGAACAACTAGCTGATATCTAACACTGCCTCCTTAGAGCGCAAAGAGCTTAAATTAACCTGAGTTTTGGGTTTCTAAGGCTGCTGCTCTTCGATTTTTGGTCAAATTTCAAAGAAACGCCTATGGCTCCTCACTTCACCTATAG
>CAZBHP010000112.1:0-5321 GCA_964491795.1 uncultured bacterium
AAACCCAGTTGGCTACTTATTCGCCCTAAGCACTGAGCGAACCAATTAAGATACAAGCTAAACGACGAAGTTAAGGTTCTTCACCTTAACGAGGAGAGCAGCGAAGTAGATTAGTTGGTGTAGCCAGTGCTTAGGGCGTAAGAGCTGGGATGAATCGATCTACAGTGTAAGCGAGTAATAACAAGACAATCCGGAGATGCAATCCCGATGCTGTCCGTACAGCAAAGGATCTAGGCATAATTCTTGCAATTTGACTAAACACCGTTTCAACCACCTTACGTCCTGTAGCCTGAAGGAATTGTAAACATCTAGAATGCTGATTTTTTGCTGCCCGTTTACGTTGTGGAATAAGCGCTACATTTAGTTCTCGCAATTCTGTCTCAAACGCTAAGCTATTATAGGCTCTATCAGCATACAACATAGAAGATTCGGGCAAATCTATGTCCATATTTTTGAGAGCAGTAATATCCGCACATGAAGCTGGAGTAATAAGAAATTCCATGATCACTCCCTTGTTTGACACAATCAGGTGGATTTTCAACCCATAATACTGAAGTTTTTTGGCAGCACAATATCCAAGATACTGCCTACCATGATATAGCTTGCAACGCCAACTTCGACAAGGTTGACATGCAAGCAATGGGCAACTATCAACAGCAAATTCAGTAGAGGGGAAAAGGCTCGATAAAGTTTCTCTGAGGATGCCAAAAATGGCTTCCCACAGCTCATAGGGAATAGCCAATAGCCTACGATGCAAGCGACTGTGACCAAGCATATTTGGTATGTAATTGCAAAGTTTTAAGAACAGCCTAGCAGCTTGAATATTGCAGCCATGAACGACTGCCAAGCTGCAATCCCGCCTCTTCAGGGGCGGGTAAAGCGGCCAATTCATCAAATAATCCTTAAGGAGTAAGAAGAATTCCTCCTTCTTCAGAAGGAGGTTCTTTTAAACAACGCTGCTACAATTCCAGTAGTCATAACTTCGACGGTACTCATTTGACACTGTTTATCATCTTTAATATTTAATAAGTTAAGAACATCATCACAAAGACAGTACACAAAAATAATTTTTAGATCCATTGCATCTCCTGGAAAGTTGATCTAAAAATTATAATGAACCTAGGCTCTCATCACCAGCCGTTCTCTGGCGGCGATCTTTGATAAATCCTTTCTCGCTAATGTGAAGAACATTAGCTTCAAAACGATTTATCAAATCTCATCCGTCAGAGAGCCGCCTAGTGGATGAAATAAGTAGCCAACTGGGTTTAAAAGACTATATCCTGCTTATCCTATCGCCTTTAGGCGATATCCTACATATCTTGTTCCTCTTATGAGCTCTAATCGAGGGGATTTAGAAGCTTAAAGAGGATGTTCGAGATTGTCTTTGAGGGTTTTTAAGAAAGTGGCGGCTAGCATGCCATCTAGGACCCGGTGATCGAAGCCGAGGGTAACGTAAATGATTGAGCGGACCCCATAACTCTCATCTTTTAGCACTTCGACCCTTTTTTCGATAGCTCCAACGGCAAGGATAGCTGTTTCAGGGTGGCGTACGAGGGGCAGACCTATTTCTATCCCCGACATACCGAAGTTGGAAAGGGTGATGGTTCCCCCTTCTATGTCGCTAGCGGTCAGGTTTTTTTGTTTTACTTTAGAAGATAAGTGAGCAAGAGCTTGTGCAATTTCGCTTAAAGAGAGGGTTTCGCATTTAGGGATGACGGGGACAAAAAGGTCACCATCTACATGGACTGCAATACCGAGTCCCACATGCTCGTTTTTAATGATTCCTTCCTTGGTAAAGCGGGCGTGTAGGAGGGGAAATTGCTGTAAGGTCCGACTTAAATGATAGACAATCGGTGCAGTAATCGTGAGTTTGCATCCATACTTTTCTTGAAAATGCCCTTTTTCTTCGGCAATTTTTCCTAAAAGATCAGTTACATCGACTTTAGTAATCAAATGGGCAAGGGGGATTTCACGATGGGAACGCTCCATATTGTCAGCAATAGCTCGTCGGACAAAGGAAAGAGATGTCTTAGATTCTTTGGGCGTGGAGAGATTTTCAATATCTTGTTTGGTGATACGTCCACCATCACCACTCCCTTGCATCTTCTGGATCTCTTCAAGACATAATCCCTTCTCTTCAACTAGACGAAGAACTGCGGGAGATAAAGTCTTTTTCTCTCTGATCTCTTCAGAGACAATAGAGCATAGAATTTCGCCGACTTGACATTCTTCCCCTTCTTGACAGAGGATTTCCCCTACTATTCCAGCACTGGGCGCAGGGATTTCACTTGCTACTTTGTCAGTAGAAACTTCAAGAAGCGGCTCATCTCGACGAACAGTATCTCCTGGCTGTTTGAGCCATTTGATCACACGGGCGCTATGGATACTCTCCCCGAGCTTGGGAAGAAGAACATCTTGTTTCATGAGCGTCAATTATAAGGGTTTTTATTCTATCAAGCAATAAAGCAAATATTTCTTTTCCAAAAATAACTTTCATTTCAACAGTAAGAGAAAAAATATTACTTGTATCTCTAAGCTTAATGGCATCTTTTTCTGTGCAGACAACTAAATCTGCCCCCTTCTCTCTAGCTTTTTTTATAAATAGCTCTGGGTTTTCAAGCGCCTCATGATCAGACAAAGTTTCTTGAAAGACAATAGTTCCTTTAGCCTCTCTAATCATTTGATAAAACGGCTCTGGATGACCTATGCCGGTGAATACTCCAACTTTTTTTCCTTGGATTTCCTCACCATTTTTAAAACAACTCTTAACGCCAATTACAGGAGCTTGGGAATATTTTCTTAAAAAATTCTCAGCCTTTACAAACTCATCTGCTGTAGTAGCCCCATGCACAACAATCATATCACACCATTTCAAGCGAGAAGGACTCTCTCTTAAAAGTCCTTTAGGAAGATAATGCCAATGGTGCCAAAGGTTGTCATAGTGAATAACAGCGATTTCTATATCTTTACGTAAACCGCGCACTTGCATGCCACTATCGAGAATACAGAGATCAATCTCCTCTTCAAGAGCAAGAGTTGCATTTGCAATTCGGTCTTTACCAGAAAAGACCTGAGCAAAAGGGAGTTTTTTCTGCAAAAGAAAGGCTTCATCACCATACTCAACCCCTTCTACTCGCCCAGTTTTTTTTGCTCGATAGCCGTGACTTAAAATAGCAAGCGGCCTTTTGAGCTCTTCTGCAAGTAGTGCAACAAAAGGGGTTTTACCACTTCCCCCTGCAACAATACTTCCAATACTAATCACAGGAACAGGTAAAGCTAACTCCTCTTTAGAATAGAGCTGAGATGCAACAAGAGAGCCCAGTTTATATCCCAGGGAAAGCCCAGAGAGGAGACTATCTACTAAAAAACTTTGTTTTTTATACGGAAGTAAGAAGAGCTGTTTTCGCATAAATGTGTTTCTCTACTGCTTCGATAATAATGTGAATGGCGGCCATGTGGGTTTCTTGGATGCGATCAGATGTGGCAAATCCATTCACTACGAATGAGAGGTCAGTTAAAGGTTTAAGGGCGCCTCCCCCACGGCCCAGGAATC
This sequence comes from uncultured bacterium, assembly GCA_964491795.1. Taxonomy (GTDB): domain Bacteria; phylum Chlamydiota; class Chlamydiia; order Chlamydiales; family 2-12-FULL-49-11; genus JAFEGE01. The sequence goes on from CAZBHP010000112.1 coordinate 3,554, forward strand.
CTATCACAAAGATCCCTTTTTCACGTGCAGCTTCTGCTGCGCGAATTAGATTCCTTGAATTGCCACTTGTAGTGAGTAAGATCAAAATATCTTCCTCTTTTCCTAAAGATTCTACAAGGCGCGAGAAGACCTCTTCAAAATGGGTATCGTTTGCAACACAAGTAATGTGTCCGACATCTCCTAAAACAAGTGCGGGCAATGGTTTTCTTTTTTCTCGATAAAAGCCGGTCAACTCTTCTGCAAAATGAGCTGCATCGCAATAGGAGCCGCCATTACCGGCTGTCATAATTTTTCCACCTCTATCAAAACACTCGGCGATAAGATGAGCGGCTCTTTCTAAAAACAAGAGAGACTCTTCTTTTTCGAGGTATTGAATAGCACGTATCGCTTCTTGCACCGATTCTTTCATACACATATAATAATGGATGAGGGGATAATATATGTCGAGAGTAGGCGTTGTTGGTTCAAGCGGTCTTGTAGGGCAACAGCTTTGTGCTCTGTTAGAAACGCGTACCCCTTATTCTTTTGACAAACTTTCTTCACGCGATTTTTGCTTACACCAAACTTACGATTTTCTTTTCTTAGCAACCCCCTCTGAAATTTCTAAAGAGATTGTGGCTCAAACGCGTGGCAAAGTAGGCACCATCATTGACCTTAGCTCTGCTTATCGCAAAGATCAAAATGTGCCCCTTATCATCCCTGAAGTTAATGGCTATCTTTTAGAAGATGATCATCCTATCATCGCATCACCGAATTGCACAGCAACGATCCTATTACTTCCCCTTGCTCCTTTACATCGTGCCTATACAATTAAGAAAATAATAGTCTCCTCTTACCAAGCAGCCTCTGGTGCCGGTGCTCTTGGCCTGGAAGAGCTCTTGGAAAATAAAGAGCCCTCTATTTTTCCACACCCTTATGCTTTCAACGTTTTTCTCCACGAGTCTCCCCGCAACGAAGAGAATTTTTGCGAAGAAGAGGAAAAGGTGATCTTTGAAACTCGTAAGATTCTTGAAACACCTAATCTTCCAATCAACATCCGCTCTGTGCGCGTACCAACTTTAAGAGCCCACTCTTTATCTATCAATGTCGTCTTTGAAACTCACCCTCTTGAAGCAAGAGCTCTCTTAGAAAAAGCCCCTGGCATACTCTACCACCCCTCGCCCACTCCTCGCTACGCAGAAAAAAAAGACAAAATTCTATACGGCTCTTTACGCCAAGACCCCACAGAAAAAAACGGCTTAGATCTCTGGGTTTGTGGGGATCAACTTCTTAAAGGGGCTGCTCTAAATGCGCTGCAGATTTTCTTGCACCTTGCTGCTAAGAAATCTTGCAGGAAGTAAATTATCATTGGAGAGTGCTATATGAATCCCGTTGGTTTAAAACTCTTTCAAGAGCTTTCTAATCTCTGTGAGATAAGTGAGCTCCTAATAGATCCTAAAACAGGAAGGATCTCTTCAGACTATGTATTAACAAGGACCCCTACTGGCAGATATACCATCTTAAAAAACAAGACATCCCTTTCATTGGTGGACTTCCAAAAGCATTCCACCCACAGGTTATACCTTCCCGTGTCTTAGTTGATCGTATAACAGTTGGAACATTACACTGTTCTCCAACAACAGCTGCTCTATCTTTAGGAATCCACTCTCTACTCTCTATATTTTTTCGTCGTTTAGGAGTTGATCCAGGCCCCGCTCAAAGAAATGTCTTACGTTAAAAGAACCTCCTTCTGAAGAAGGAGGAATTCTTCTTACTCCGTAAGGATTGT
>CAZBHP010000113.1:0-5301 GCA_964491795.1 uncultured bacterium
TTCGAGATGAAGCGCACCGAAGCGCGATTACATTCCAGAAAAAAAGACGAACTAAAGATCAGCAAAAAAGCCAGCTAGACAGTATACCTGGGATTGGCCCGAAGAAAAAAATTGCCCTCTTACGCCATTTTGGATCGGTTGCTAGTATAAAAAATGCCCCCCTCAAGACCCTCAAAGAGCTATCTCTTCTCACGGAGGCGGACTGCAAAAAGATTTATAACTTCTTTAGGGAGAGACAATAGTTAAAGTGAACTCTTTCTCATAGCCTAATTTTCGGGCAAGGAGAACTCCAAGTTCATTCTCTATACGCTCTAAAAGTCCGTTTTCTTCTGATACGGGGATCTCGGCAATCACTTCTATGTTTTGTTTATGCCCAACGACCACTTCGACTAAAGCATCTTTTTTGTGAAAAAGATCTACCCAGTAATTTCTCACATACTCTTTGATGATCGATTCATCAACGAGCACTTGGGAGCCTTTCATAAGAACTTTGTAGTATCTTTTTTTAAAAAGCTGATGAAACCCTATCATCAAAGCAATTGCAAAGAGAATTAAACTGCCTCCAGTGACATAGGCATAGAGGGCCATTTTATCTCCTGTCAAAATTTCTCCGACTACCTGACAAAGGCGTGGTGCTGCTGGAAGGATTGCAATAAACACCCCTAAAATACCCAAAAACAGGGTTAACAGAAGGTGTATAGCAGAGAGCAAAAAATGATCAGACCGCATAGAGAGTTGAAATTAGGGGCTAAAATTCTTCTCGATATTCATTTAATTCTTCTTCGTCTTTGTCTTTTTCTGCTGAGTTCGCTTTGCTTGCAAGCTCTTCTAAGGTGGCTTCTGAGATTAAGCTTTTAAACACAACATGGACACACGCTACATGTAAACCAGTAAGTCTTGTGATTTCTTGAACAAGCTTTGTTTGAATCTCCTCTGCCTTTTCTGGAATAGGGAGGCCATAAGCAATGTTTAGCTCCACTTTAAGGTGAACAGCGTGATTTTTAGAATCCTGTTCTACATAAATCCCCTTGATCCGCTCTATTCTTTCTCGCCCCAAGAGGTTATCAAAAATGTTTCCTTCTAACAAAGAAACACCTTGAATATTCGATAAGCATTTAATTGTGATCGCCTGGAAGACGCGACTTTCGATATCTCTAATAAAAATAGTGTCTGGAAGATCGATCTCTCTTGTGTCCATCTCATCAAACTGGTTCAACATGGTGGCTCCTCCTTCTTATATATTCCGCAAAACTAGAGTGTATACCACTCTTCTCTGAAAAGTAAAGCTTTTTAACCGGCCATATAAGCTTCTAAATGTTGTCTAAGGACCTCACGAAAAGTAGGGCTGCGAAAGGGATGGTCCCAAAAAGGGGCATCAGATACCGGGTCTAGCCAGACCAAATCATCAGGATGCTTATAGTCTCTGCCCAACATAGCGTAAAGAGGGACAAAATCTCTATTGCTTGCATAGTGCCAACGGTTATGGCAAAGCTCTTTTGGGATAATAGTAATAGGGCAAATATTTAATACCAGAATACGGCTTTGTAATTCTTTGGGTAGATACCTTAAAGCATCTCGCCCTTCTACAGATCCTGCGCTATGGGTAATAAATAAGATTTTAGCGTCAGAATTCTCTTTGTTTTTTTCATGAAATGCTGCTGCAATAGCAAAGAATTTCTCAACCGCATCAGAGGAAGAGACTAAGGCTCGCGCTCGGGAAAGATACTCTAAAAAATCGTGTCTAACTCCCCTGGTTGTATTATAAATGCCAATCACTTCCCCCTTTTCGATACAGCTGCTTAAAAAAAGGGCATGCCCTTCTGCATGGGGAAAAGAATTGTTAATACCATTAATAAAAACAACCATCTTATCAGTTGAAAGGGGCTTATCACCTACCACATAAACCCAGGAAGGGGGCTTAAGAGGCGAGGGCTTCTCTACGTCGATAAGAGAAGCTCCTGCCGGCCTCTGGCCATCGGATTTGGCCCAGGAGACTACGAAACCCAAAGAGTTGTAAGTAAAAAAGGTAATCACCCCTTCTCTATCTTGATACTCTTTTAAAAGTCCACTGCGGTAATAGCGCATCCTTTCTTTTGAACCATCAGAGTAAATAATTTCAGAGGGTTTACCGTAGGCGGTATAAGAATGTTCAATCGCCCCCTCCTCACATGCAGGAAAAAAGACCTCAGGAAGATCTATAGTGCGATATTTTTGCCCCCCCTCTTCCACTGTAATAGAAGAGAGCTCCCCCACCTCATCGTACTCACGCTTTTCAGAAACAATAAGCCCGTCTTTTCCTCGAATAGTGGTGAAAGAAAGAAGAGAGGTCCCCTCTACATAGCTATACTCTATATCAATTTCCTCCCTTTTTTCTTTGCAGAGGAGAAACCCTTCTGTGGAAGGATCCGGAGCAAACTCCCTCTTTATCGTATATCTCTCTTCATTCCCCTCACCTGTTAAATCTCCTATCCGAGTCTCTACAATGAGGTTACCAAAAGAGTCCCACTCTTTTTCTATTTTTAGATGATCAAAAGAAAGTTCCAACCCTAGAATAGGGGCCACAGACTCTATCCGCGCCAGCAGGGGGGCGGATATAATCCATATAAGAAAAGTCAAGTTTTGCATTCTAGACTCCCCGTTTTAAAAATAAGAAACAACTATACTCTATTCAACTCTTTGCAACAATAGATCGAGTTTTTCTTTTTTAATCTCAAAAACATAAACACTTCTATCTGTTACCCCTGCAAATAAAAAAAATCGGTTATCTTTTACAATAAAACCGGAAGGATAAACAATTTTACGTCTTGCCCAAGGAAGATGTTTAGGATAAAGGGGAAGGGTTGTCCTTCGCGTAATCTGAAAAGGAAACTCTTTAGCAAAGGAATAGGCGCCAAAATAGTAGCCCCCCCGATCGAGTCTCTTATGCCAGCGGCTCTCTGTTGAGGTATCGGCATGAAAAAACGTAAGATATTCATCTCCTACGAGAAGAGCCGGGGTCCCTCCACGTGGCACATTGTAAGACCAGAAGGGAAACGTTTGATTTTCTATAACTTCTCTACACACGCCGGTTTCCAGATCTGCTTTTAAGATGACATGAGGATTGATCAAGTAAACAAAATAAAGGGCTCCCTCATAAACAAAGGGAGACCAGTTTTTTTCTCGATCGCTTGTAATCAATCCTCTCTCTGCAAACTCTTTGGTTTTTGGGAAAGTGAGTTTCTTCTTCGGACAAAGCCTTACCTGTTTGTCCTCTAACACAACCTCTGAGATAAACATTCTTCTGGCCAAGGTCTCTTCTTGGCTTTCATCATTATAAACCGCGTAAATCCCCCCTTTGACCTCGATCAAACGGGCATCTTGTCCCCCTTGTGCAAAACTCGATATTTTCCCTTTTGGGCTAAAACTTTGATCCAGAGTGATAAAATTCAGGTATATCTTTCTTTCTAATAATAAGTTATGCTTTATCCAAGAAAAAACCCCTGCAGTATTGGAGCGGAAAGAGAGAAGATAGCCCCCTTCTATCGCAATTATACCTGGGTTAAACGTACGGCCATAGAAAAAAGGAAATTTTATCTCTTGTCTGGATTCGACAATATCGACAAACTTTGTGGCGAGAGAATTGGGGAAAAATTGCTCTCCTATGTAATTGCGTATAAAGGAGAGTCCTATAAAGAAAGCTAGAGAGATACTTGCAGTCAGAATAACTTTTTTCATAGGAAGTATAATAAACATTTTAAACAATAACTTCACCAATAATTCCAAAAAAACTAAGATAAAGTTAAGAGCTTTTTATTAAAAAATAAGGCAGGTCTTTTTTCATGGCGCTATTTTACTTATTATTAACGTTTTGGACGATTTCCGCTTTTATATGCGCACATTTAGCAAAACAGCGCGGACGAAATGTCTTTCTCTGGTTTGCCCTTGGACTGATGTTTACAGTTTTTGCCGTCTTATCCCTTTTCTTTCTCCCTCCAAAAGAGAAAAAAAAAGAAGAGCCAGAAGCTGCAAGCTCTTTGCGCGTGGTTAAACAATCTGCCTCTGAATCCTCTTTTTATCCCGAAAATAAGCCTACTCCCTACTCTCAACCAGTCAGCAAAAGAATCCCAACAAGCAAAACGATCCCCTGGTATTTCATTAATAAAAACCTAGAAAAAGTAGGGCCTCTTAAACTTCCCGAGTTACGAAAAGCGTTTGTAGAAAACCAGTTAGACGATAGCACCTATATTTGGTGCGAAGAGTTTGACAATTGGATGCAACTCTCTGAGTTTCAAAACAAAACAACTCTTACAGACCCAGACTATATCTAATACCATCCGCTGTCTTTTATAGTATTTTACATCCTCAAGCTTTGAGGTTCTGCGAACCTCTATTTATATAATTATTAAATTTTAAGCCGTTTATAGTAAAGATCTTACGTTACACCACTCTGATTTTATATATAATTATAATTATTATTATGTTATAATAATTATTATAAAAATAATAGAAACAACAACTTAGAATCATAATAAGAATCTAAGACGTATTTTATAAAATTATAATAACTGTCTACTGCACAGATCTCGAAAGTTGGGAATTTGGCCCCCTATTAACAAATAGGGTTAACTGAAAGAGCACTAATACTTAGAGCGTTATCCCAAGTTTTGAATGAAGAGCAGTAATAAAAATAGAGAGGTCCAAATGTTTTCAATTCTTTCTAAAGCGTTCATGGGAGCTACTGCCACTGTAGCTGTAGCACATGCTTTTAGAGGTATACCCTCAACTGCCGATGGCTCACAAATCACAACCGATAAAACCAAAAGGTTTGCAACAGACCATTTTACCCGTTATCACGGAACCACCACCACCCGTTTTTCTGGAGCACACGTAGGTCAACGGATCATTGCTGGAAAAAACGGTTTTTACTTTACCTCTGAAAAGCAGAAAGCATCAATGTATGCATCAGGACTTCACACATCTCGTTATCGCCCAGATGACCATTCTCCTGCTTGTGAAGAGCGTTCTATCTTACTGCGTATTGAACCAAAAGCAGGGACACCCGAGCTAATAAATGATATAGGAGAGTCGTACTTTCCTGAAGGAAGCGAGTTAACAATCAAAAAAATAACCGATGTTGACACAGTAGCTGTTCGTAAACGAGCAGAAATTGCTGCTTTAGTAGCTCAATTTTCTTCTTCTTTTGAGCCTTAGCGAAGTAGATTAGTTGGTGCAGCCAAATGCTTATGGCGAATAAGTAGCCAACCGGGTTTTAAACCCGGTTGGCTACTTATTTCATCCACTAGGCGGCTCTCTGATGGATGA
>CAZBHP010000114.1:0-5297 GCA_964491795.1 uncultured bacterium
TCGCTTAGAGAAGAGCTGGCGAGGATGGACGTAGCAAATACGACTCTTGAAATCACAAATACGCAATTACAAGGACATGTTCAAGAACTTCAAAGAACAATCGAGGACTTGAGAAGAGATGGAGTGCGGCTTGCTGAAATTACTAGGCAGCTTGCAGAAACTGAGCTGCAGTTTAGGGAAAGGGGGCAAGCTTTACAAGTTTTAGAATCGAAAGTTTCTGAAGCAGCAAGGTCTTTGGAGATAGTCCGAGATGAGTTGCGAGGCACTGTAAGAGATTTAACTTCCATAACATCTAGACTGAGTGTTCAGGTAGCAAGTGTATCGCAAGATGTCCGAACTCAGCTTCAACCCTTCTTAGGCGGGCTGCAAATAATCCTTGCTAACTATGGAGTATCTTAGGTAACCTAGAGCGTTAAATTAAGGATTGTGATCTATGGTACAGATAGATGCTGGCGATATCCGAAAAGGGATGAAGCTTGAAATTGATGGAGTTCCTTACAACGTGGTTCAAGTGGACCTCGTTAAACCAGGTAAAGGACAAGCGTTTACGCGAACTCGTATAAAAAATTTGAAAACTGGGCTTGTGATTGAAAAAACCTTCAAGTCAAATGAATCAGTTAGTGAAGCTGATGTGCGCGAAGCTAATATGCGGCTTCTCTACCAAGAGACCGATGGCGCTGTCTTTATGGATGATGAGTCTTTTGAGCAAGTGACAATCCCGATGTCTTTGATTGGAGAGAATGCTGTTTGGCTTATGGAAGAGACGATCTACCGGATTGTCTTTTATAAGGGCGAAGCTGTTGATTTTATCCCTCCCACTTTCCTTGAATTGACCATTGTAGAGACTATGCCTGGAGAAAGGGGCAACTCCTCTGGCCGTGTTCTAAAACCTGCTAAGACAGAGACTGGAGCCGAAGTTCAGGTCCCTATCTTTATTGAAGAAGGTGAAAAGGTTAAAATTGATACGAGAACAGGCGAATACATTAGTCGAGTCTAGAAGTAGATTTCTCGCGTGCGTAAGGCAGTTTTTTTATGAGCGGGACTTCTCTGAAGTGGATGTCCCCATCCTTTCTAATGCCTCTTGCGTAGATGTTCATATTGACCCTTTTTCTACTCAGGAAGGATTCTACCTCCACACCTCCCCCGAAATGGCCATGAAACGGCTCTTATCTCAAGGCTCTGGCGATATTTTTTTCCTGGGCCATGTGTTTCGTAGAGAGGAAAAAGGGAGCCTTCACCACTCAGAATTCTCCATGATTGAGTGGTATAAAACCCACACCGACTTAATCCCTTTTTTCCAAGATATCGTTTTGCTTTGCTCCCTTTTCCTGGGCTCCTATCCCTATGAAGTCTTAGGTTACGATGAAGCTTTTGATAAGTTCTCCAAAAATAGCCCCACCCCCTCTCAATGGAGCGCCTCTGATAGAAAAGACTATCTCTGGTCCCACGAAGTAGAGCCCCACTTAGGTCAGAACCAATTCACCTTCATTACAGACTATCACAAAGAAGATGCAGCTCTTGCCCAAACTCATATCGTCAATGGTAAAGAAGTGGCCCGCCGCTTTGAAATTTACTTTAACGGTATCGAGCTTGGTAACGGCTACCACGAACTGTCCGATCCCCTCGAACAACGCCGCCGTTTTGACGAAGAAAATCTCTTAAGAATAGCAGAGGGAAAATCCCCGCTACCACTGGATGAAAAGTTTTTAGAATCGCTTGCCCTTCCCGAAAACACCTACGGAATGAGCCTCGGATTCGATCGCCTCTTCCTCCTCAATCAACAGAAGAATAGCCTCTCTGAGATTCTCCTTCTTCCCGATATGATCAGCTAAAGAATCTCGACTATTCCGCAACAGTTTGCAGAATAGTCTTGACTTTTCCGCAAAACCATGCAAAATAGTCAATATATGGAGAGATTTCAAAAAAAAGCTATTCTTCGGGATCTAGAAAAAAAGATGGTTTTTCTAAGCGGTCCCAGACAAGCGGGAAAAACAACTCTAGCTAAAGAAATTGCACACTCTTTCTCTTTTTCAACCTACCTGAATTACGATCGATTAGAAGATCGCAAGATTCTTCAAAAAGAGGCTTGGTTCCCTTCAACAGAACTTCTCATTCTGGATGAAATCCACAAAATGAGACAGTGGAAAAATTACCTAAAGGGCATTTACGACACTAAGCCTCCTCATCAAAAGATCCTTGTGACCGGCAGTGCAAAACTTGAAATCTTTACTCAAGTCGGGGATTCTTTAGCAGGCAGATTTTTTCTCCATCGTCTTATGCCCCTCTCGCCTGCTGAATGTCATAAAGTGGGTCTCAAATTCCCTTTAGAGCGTTTCCTAGAACGTGGTGGCTTTCCAGAACCGTTTCTGACTGAAGATCCCATAGACGCTGAAAGATGGCGATTGCAGTATGTAGATAGCCTTTTACGCACAGACATCTTTGATTTTGATAACATACAAAATTTAAAAGCTATCCAACTTCTCTTCACACTACTTCGAGAGCGAGTCGGCTCACCTATTTCTTATCAATCTCTGGCAGAGGACATCTCCATCTCTCCTAACACAGTAAAAAAATACATCCAAATTCTCGAAGCTCTTTATATTGTCTTCCGGGTCACCCCCTTTTCTAAAAACATCGCACGCAGCTTACTTAAAGAACCTAAAATCTATTTTTTTGATGTCGGCTTAGTCCAAGGTGACAAAGGAGCGCGCTTTGAAAATTTGATCGCGTTTTCCCTTCTTAAGCACTGCTATGCTAAAGCCGATTATGAGGCAAAGCGCTATGCACTTCATTATCTTGTCACTAAAGAAAAACAAGAGGTCGACTTTGCTCTAGTTCACAACAACCAGATTGAAAAAATTATAGAGGCAAAGCATAGCGACACTTCAATCTCACCCTCTCTTCGTTATTTCCATGAGAAGTACGAACTCCCTGCCCAACAAGTCGTCCAAGAGTGTCTCCGCGAGAGGTTAGACAAAAAGGTCGAAGTGATCTCAGGCACGCACTTCACAGAATCACTCTACGTCTAACCCTATTATAATAGAATTTTTTATAAAATAGATTCGCTTTTTTATTAATTAGAAATGATTCATACTATTATAGTTAATTAAATAATCTATAGAGGTATTTATGAGTTTTATAGCCAGAATCGCGGATGGTCCTACAGCAGGCACACTTTGGAAAGATTCTACAGAAGGAGACTGCTGGCTTTGCATTGGCCCCTATGAGACTCCTGATGAGATCAGCGCACACACTTTGATGGTAGGCCATACAGCTCTTCAGCCGCCTACACCTGGTGCGGCCGGAGCCCCTCCTTCAGCTGATGCTCCTAAGCCCCCTCTTACCCATCCAGTCTGCTTAGATAGATTGTTAGCACTCTTCAGAGCGTCTACAGCCCCAACGGCTTTAAGAAGCGATCTCACCTTTAGCTGTTGTCTCTGTCGACATTCTATCAGCATTGATCCTGCTGATACTGTTTTACTGGGTCATATAACTGCTATAGCCAGAGAAATGGTGTTAAGCGCCCCTCCCCGTCCTGTCGCTACAACTAGGTCTACTACCGTTACCGAACCTGCAGAAGCAGCACCAAGAAGTCCTTCCTCTCCCCTAGTTGGATCTATTCTGGCATTCCGTAGATCCACAGAATTTCGCTTAGGAGCTGCTCTCTTTCCCGAGAGACGCATCGTTCCAGGCAGTATCTCTTGGACTTTCACTGATCCAACTGCGATACAACCTGCTTCTGCTGGGAACAGGTTATTGACTGCACTCAGAGCCGGCGCTACAGAAGAAGCTATGGCTATTCTTTCTTCAGGAGAGTTTATTGATGCTGAGGAAAACACACAAGCCTTTGGCCTAGCCCTCACTGCAGAAAATCCAGCTCTACTCAGAGCTTTCACAACTTCTCCTTCCTTTTCTACGTGCCCACAAACTCTTGGGAATCTGCTTTTAAAAAGCGTGAGAACTAGTAATGTAACTCATGCTACTGCTATTCTTGCTTTAGAGAGACGAATTGATCCACTCCGATTTACCCATGCTTTCAAAGAAGCACTTACTGCGAGTAATGAACCTCTCATTACAGCCATAACTGCTTCTTGCAATCGTATGTGTCACGAAACATTGGGACGGTTTCTTGTAGAACGGGTTGGTGCTGGCGATATCGACAAGGCTATGGCTATTCTCGCTTTAAGAAAACCGATTGCATCTGTAGACCGACATATCCTTTTAAGAGATCCTGTCGTTACAGGAAACCTTATTCTGCAAGCAGCCATTCGCGAGAACCCAGTATTGTAAAACAAAGTTGGCTAGTAAACTTTCTCAGAAGTAGAGCCGGTGTAATGGAGCGGCTTTTTACGCCCGGTGGCAAACGACTTTTTAGAGATGCGTAAAGAGGGTGCTGCTTGGCGGCGTTTGTGCTCGGCTTTATAAATACGACGGACAATGGCGCGGACTTCTTCGAGAGGGATATGGTTTTTTTGCGCAATCTCCTCGATACTTTGATACTCTTCGACATAGCCGCGGATGACGAGATCGACAACATCGTAGGGAGGTAGAGTATCGCTATCTTTTTGGTTGAACTTAAGCTCAGCGGAAGGGGGCTTTTCTAAAATACGGTTTGGGATCACCTCTTTCTCTCGATTAATCCAGCCGGCTAGTTGGTAGCATTCAGTTTTTAAGACATCGCCAATTACAGAGATTGCCCCACACATATCGCCATACAGGGTGCAATAGCCGAGCGCCATCTCACTTTTATTGCCTGTGCATAACACAAGCGAGGAGAACTTGTTAGAGAAAGCCATTAAGGTTGTCCCTCGGATACGAGATTGCAAGTTTTCCTCAGTTACATCTTCCTCTCTTCCTTTGAAATACGGATGGAGAAGATCTAGGAAACTCTGAAAGATAGGGTCAATATCAACTACCTTAAAAACGATCCCTAAATTCTCTGCAAGCTGCTTTGAGTCTTCGTAACTGTCTTGTGAAGAGTATCTAGTGGGCATGTAGACCCCTAAAATATTCTCTCCTCCAATCGCCTCTTTAGCAATAGCGGCCACAAGGGCTGAATCTATACCACCTGAGAGACCAATCACCGCCTTTTTTTGCCCTGACTTTTCGAAGTAATCTTTAACGCCCAGTTTTAAAGCGGTAAATATATCATACATAGGGTCATGGTCAAAGGTTAAGACATTGGTCTTTTTCTCTGTATCAATGAAAAGATAGTCTTCTTGAAACCCTTTTGCCACCTGCCGCAAAAGCCCCTCTTTATCAAAAAACATACTGTAGCCATCAAAAATCAGATTTCC
>CAZBHP010000115.1:0-5286 GCA_964491795.1 uncultured bacterium
GGTTTTGGGTGTGTAGCTCAGCTGGTAGAGCAGCGGTCTCCAAAGCCGCAGGTCGGGGGTTCGAAGCCCTCCGCACTCGAATAGGAGATAAGGAGATAAGTACGTGACAGAAAAAGTAGTAACTTTAGAGGGAGCAAAAAAGAGCGTGAAAGGTTCATTTGTTCGCGAATTGAAAGGGGAGCTTAAAAAAGTTTCTTGGGTTTCTAAAGAAGAACTACTGCAAGGCACTAAGTTGGTAGTGATAACTACTTTTCTTTTTGGTTTTTGCATTTATCTGACTGACTTACTTATTAGAAGCGCTTTAAGTGGTTTACATAGTATAGTGTATACCGTTTTCGGTTAAAAACCCGAAGACTCGAGGGAATACAAAAGGTGATAAGTTGATGAACTTGCAAAAGTGGTACGTAATCCAAGTGTTATCGAATACCGAGAAAAAGGTTAAAAAGACCATCGGTGAAAATTTGGAAACTAGCGGTTTAAGAGAAAATATTACTGAGGTCGTTGTTCCCACAGAAAACGTAGCTGAGGTGAAGCAGGGTTCGCAGAAAGTTAGAGAGATGATCCTCTGGCCCGGATATATTTTAGTAAAAATGGACATGAATGATGATACATGGATGTTTATCAAAAACACCAGTGGAGTCATAGATTTTCTTGGTGGTGAAAAACCGAGCCCGCTCTCTGACCATGAAGTAGAAGAGATTTTAGGTGAGTTGCACAAAAAGAAAGGGGAAGTTGTTCACAAGCACAACATTCAACTCGGCGATACTGTTAAAATCACTGATGGAGTCTTTGTCAACTTTACTGGAACAGTAACTGAGGTTTTCCCAGAAAAAGGACGACTCAGTGTCCTCGTTTCTATTTTTGGAAGAGATACAAGAGTGGATGACCTTGAAGTTTGGCAAGTTGAAAAAGTAGCAAATGATTAGGAATATAGATTTATGGCAAAGAAAAAAGTAGTCAAAGAGATAAAGCTTCAAATTCCTGCAGGAAAAGCAAATCCAGCTCCTCCAATTGGACCAGCCCTTGGTGCTGCTGGTGTAAATATTATGGCTTTTTGCAAAGAATTTAACGCAAAGACGCAAGATAGTTCCGATATTTTGCCTGTAATCATCTCCGTTTATCAGGATAAAACATTTACCTTCGTTACTAAACAGCCTCCAGTTGCTGAACTCATTAAAAAAGAAGCTAGTTTAGAGAAAGGGTCGGCTATACCGAACAGAAATAAAGTTGGTAAGTTGACTCGTGCACAAATAGAGAAAATTGTGAAAAGAAAAAAAGACGACCTGCGCATACGAAGCGATGAAGCAGGAGTGCGACTGGTTGCTGGAACAGCCAGGTCGATGGGCGTAGAAGTTGAATTATAGGTCGAATTATATGAAGTATAAAAGTAAAAGATTAAGAGAAGCGACGAAAAATTTCGATTTTCGAAAGGGATATGTGCCTAAAGAAGCGATTGCTCTTCTTAAGGGCGTTCCTCCTGTAAAGTTTGATCAGACAATGAATCTGCACATCAAACTAGGGGTTGATCCCAAAAAAGCAGACCAGCAAGTACGTAGTACTGTAACCCTTCCACACGGAACAGGTAAAAAAGCGCGTATTGTTGTTTTTGCAAAAGGGGATAAGGCGAAAGAAGCCGAAAACGCAGGAGCCGATTTTGTCGGTGCTGAAGATCTTGCAGAGAAAATTGAGGGCGGTTGGGTAGATTTTACACATCTTATCGCAACTCCAGACATGATGCGAGTAGTCGGTAAGCTAGGAAAAGTATTAGGACCAAGAGGACTTATGCCTTCTCCTAAATCAGGGGGGGTTACTCAAGACGTAGCTCAGGCTGTTCGCGAGGTAAAAGCAGGAAAAGTTGAGTTTAAAGTCGATAAAGGTGGAAATATTCATACCTTTTTTGGCAAAATGTCTTTCTCTGGCGATCAATTGCTTGCTAATTTTGTGGCTTTAATGGATGCCATCGCAAAAAGCAGACCGACTAGTGTAAAGGGGAATTTTATTCAGTCAATTTCTGTATCCTCTACAATGGGTCCTGGATTTAAAGTGGAATATCAAACAGCATAAGCGGGCGGATAGAAAGGGGATATATGTTAGCAGAAAAAAAATTATTGCTAGAAGAAATAGAAAAACAGCTGGTTAATGCCCATGGTTTTATCTTAACAAGATACCAAAATATGCCAGCGAATCTCACTGCTGAATTCAGAAATGAGCTTGCTAAAGCAGGATCTCATTTGCTTGCCCTCAAAAAAAGAATTTTTATGAAGGCAGTGGGGAAAATACAAGCATCTTATGAGCTTGGTGAATTAGAAGGTCACATAGGACTAGTTCTTGTCCAGGGAGACTTTATGGATTCTGCTAAAGCTGTTCTTGCGTTCCAAAAGAACACAGGGGAGATGTTAAGTGTTCTCGGAGGAATATTTGAAGGGAAAAAATGCTCTTCTGAAGAGATTAAAGAAATTTCAAGTCTTCCACCGATAAATGTAATGCGTGCACAAGTTCTAGGTACACTAGTTGCACCGATGACCCATACATTGGGAACTCTACAAGCATTGCTTACATCGATTATCTATTGTGTGGATAACAAAGTGAAAAAAGAAGAATCTAACGTATAAAAGAGGTAAAGTCGTGAGTCAAGAAACAGCAGATCGAGATCTAAAAGAAATTGTAAACGCATTAAGTGAGCTCACTGTTCTCAAATTGGCGAGACTCAAAAAGATGCTCGAAGAAGAATGGGGCGTAGAAGCCGCAGCAGCAGCAGTTGCAGTTGCAGCTCCTGCAGCAGGTGGCGGAGCAGCTCCTGCAGCGGCAGAAGAAGCTACAGAATTTGATGTAGTTATCGCTTCTTGCGATGCTACAAAAAAGATCGGCATCATTAAAGTCGTACGTGAAGCTACTGGCTTAGGTTTGAAAGAGGCTAAAGATATCGTAGATGCTTTGCCTAAGACTATCAAAGAGAAAGCTTCTAAGAAAGACGCTGAAGAGATGAAGAAGAAGCTTGAAGAAGCTGGAGCCAAAGTAGAGCTCAAGGGTGTATAGTTTATAAAAAAACAATACCCTGGCTATTATAAATTCACAGAGAACACAGATAATTCTGTGGGCTCTGTGCTGTTACAAAGCGGGTTTGTTTGCGCGTATCTTGATTTAAAAATCGAGAATTTGAGAAGATAGACACTTTAAGCTCATAGTTTGGGTGAAATTGCTGCCGAAACCATGATCTCTTAAGAGAAAATAGTAGGTGCATAGGTTTTTATGTCTCTGTTATCAAATCGATTTTTTTACAAGGTCTGTATAACTGGAAGAATTTAGCTCTCTTTAAAAGAAGAGGGCCGTATGCGCATTTGGGCACGAATGTACGCGTTACGTAAATTGTCTCAGAGGGGGATCCATGCTGAAGAGGCCACCTAATCGGGTGAGTTTTAAGGAATATGAAGAAATCATAGACCTACCCAATCTTATTGAAATTCAAATTAAATCATACCGCGATTGTCTTCAGGCAGAAAGACTGCCATCCGAACGTGAAAATATAGGATTGGAAGAGGTATTTCGTGAAATATTTCCTGTAAAAAGTTTCGATGAAAAAATTGTTTTAGAGTATTTGCAATACACGCTTGGTGTTCCTAAATACACTCCTGAAGAGTGTGTACGTCGAGGAATTACCTATAATTCAGCGCTTAAAGCCAAATTTCGTTTGACAGACGAGACAGGAATTAAAGAAGAAGAAGTTTACATGGGGACTATTCCTTTAATGACAGAAAGGGGAACTTTTGTTGTTAACGGAGCAGAACGAGTTATTGTCTCACAATTACACCGCTCTCCAGGTATCTGCTTTGAAGAGGAAAAGCATCCAAAAGGGAACATGCTATACTCTTTCCGCGTAATTCCTTACAGAGGAAGTTGGTTAGAAGCTTCTTTTGATAGTAACGATCTTATCTATATCTACGTCGATAAAAAGAAACGCCGCCGTAAAGTTTTAGCAACGTCATTTATCCGTACCTTAGGATATTCTACAGATTCTGATATCATTGAAGAATTCTTTAGCACACGTAAGATTAAAATCAAGTCGGACAAAGACTTTGCTAAGATTGTGGGAAAGATTCTAGCTGAAGACGTCGTCGATCAGGAAAGTGGTGTAGTTTATGGTAAAGCTTCTGAAAAGCTAACTACAGCAATGCTTAAACGTATCCTTGATGCTCAAATCTCAACGATCCGTATTGCAGAAGATGCTGATGAGACAAGCCCAATTATTAAGATGCTTTCTAAAGATACTACAGATTCTTACGAGTCGGCTCTTAAAGATTTCTATCGCAAAATTAGACCGGGTGAACCCTCAACATTATCGAATGCTCGTTCATTAATCATGCGCCTTTTCTTTGATCCTAAGAGATATAACTTAGGTCGAGTAGGTCGTTATAAGCTTAATAAAAAGCTTGAGATTGAGACGACTGAAGAGATGCTTGATCAGGTCACATTACGTAAAGAAGACATTATTAATGCTGTTAAATACTTAATACGCCTACGTCAAGGTGATGAGCATGCACAGATTGATGATATCGACCACCTTGCTAACAGACGAGTCCGTTCTGTAGGAGAGCTTGTACAAAACCAATGTCGTATTGGATTTGTGCGCATGGAAAAAATTATCCGTGAACGTATGAATCTTTTTGATTTTGCATCCGACACCCTAACTCCTGGAAAAATTATTTCCTCAAAAGGGTTTCAGTCTGTGATTAAAGATTTCTTCGGTAGATCTCAACTTTCACAGTTTATGGATCAGGCAAACCCTGTTGCTGAACTTACACACAAAAGAAGACTTTCTTCTCTAGGGCCTGGAGGATTAAATCGAGAACGCGCTGGTTTTGAAGTTCGAGACGTTCATCCTAGCCACTATGGAAGAGTGTGTCCTATTGAGACACCTGAAGGACCAAACATTGGTTTGATCACATCGCTCTCTTCTTTTGCGAAGATCAATGAGTTTGGTTTCATTGAAACGCCTTACCGCATTGTCAAAAATGGGGTGGTGACCGATGAAATTGAATACATGACTGCTGACCAAGAAGAAAGAAGTGTTATAGCTCAGGCTTCTGCTCCTTTAGATGAGTTTAAAATGTTTCAAGAAAACGTATGTTGGGCAAGATATCAGGGTGAGTCTCTTAAAATTGAGACAGAAAAAGTAACCCATATGGATGTGTCGCCAAAGCAGCTCGTTTCAATTGTCACAGGATTGATTCCGTTTTTGGAGCACGATGATGCTAACCGAGCTTTGATGGGATCGAACATGCAACGTCA
>CAZBHP010000116.1:0-5262 GCA_964491795.1 uncultured bacterium
AGTTATGATAAGAGCGATGATAAGAAATTTGTGAAGAGAGATTTTAAGAAAAACAACTCTTACTGATGCTATTCACACAGAGATGCTCCAATACCACAAGCTCTTTTCAAACCTGATTGCTAATTTTAAAAGGCTACCAAAAGCCTTTACAATTGCAGATTGGAAAGGGCATTTCTCTGATGTCCCTTGCGTGATTTGTGGAGCAGGGCCCTCTTTGAAAGAGGCCACTTCCCTTTTTCGTGAAGAAGAAAAGTTTCTCCTCTTTGCGGCAGGTTCCGCTATTGCAGCGCTCAATACTATGGATGTAAAGCCCCATCTTCTGTTTGCAGTCGATCCAAACCCAGAGGAATTTACCCGTCTTGCTTCTCATACCTCTCGCGATGTTCCCTTAGTTTTTGCTCCCCGTTTGGAAAAACGGGTAGTGGAGATGCATACAGGGCCTTTAGGATTTTTTCCTACAGGAACAGGAGGAGCGATCGAAGATTACTTAGTAGAAAAACTTAAGTTCACCGATCCTAAAATCCTTGAAAACCTGGGCGAAGAAGGGCTATCCGTTACTTGTGTTGCCCTTATGACAGCCCTTTATCTTGGATGTAATCCGATTATTTTTGCAGGGGTTGATCTCTCTTTTAGTGATGGAAAAAGATATGCTGAAGGAATTCCTGGGAATGCTGAGATTTTAGAGCCGCGTCTTGAAGAAGATGGCAAAGAGACGTTGACCCGTTGGATTATGGAGCGAGATACCATCAAAGATGTGATCAAAAAATATCCACACCATAAATTTTACCGCATCTCCCAAGAGGGTCTCCCTATTGAGGGGGTAGATCTATTAGACCAGTCGGCTTTCTTTAAATACGCATCTCAAGATTTTAGAAAACGGCTCTCCGAAAAAGTCTTTAGCTCAGAGATGACCGTTACCTCACAAGAGATTGACCAAATCCTCTTCGAGCTTAAAGAGAGTTTTGAAGAGGCTCATCTTTTAGTGCAAAAGATACAAGAGGAGCCATTGAGAGCTCCTGTTTTAATCATGGATTTAGAAGAGACTCTTGCTTTTAAGCTGGCTCTCAAAGGCTCCTCTTTTGTCTTATCTCATTGTATTACTAGGAAATTAGAGGGAAAAGAGGCAGAACAAGAGCTCTATAAAAACTTACAAGGCGTTATCGAGGGGTTTTTACAATGCTTCTAAGGGCTATTATAACCGCTATCTTGCTTACTTCATGTTCGGGGATGGAATCGTCTGAAAAGCGACGTATTCGCAAGTGTAATGAAAAAGAGGAGAAGATTTATCGGCAAAAAGGGGAGAATTTTTTTATAGCTTGTGAAGTGAAACCTCGGCCCCAAGACCCCTACCCTTGGGAAAAAAAAGGATCGATCCTCAAAAAAATTACCGAAAAGTTTTTTCATTGTCGTGGTAGCTGTATTAACCCTAAGCGTTTTGATATTGAAGACTGCCTAGGAGAAGAGGGGCATAGTGTGGCTTTGGGAGAGAAAAAAGTGGCAATTTCTCCCACTTTAATCTCTCTTCTCAACTATATCCAAGATAAGACTAAAGAGAGGGTAATTATCACGACAGGTTACAGATGCAAAGAGCATAATCGCTATGTCGATCCCTCCAAAAAAAATAGCTCATCAAAACATCAAACGGGGATGGAAGTCGATTTCTATGTCGAAAAATATGAAGATAATCCAACGCACATTGTTGCTTTGATCATGCAGTATTATAAAGACCCTTTTATTAGACAAAAAATAAACGAGCGTGGCTTACGCCATCCAGGATGGTGTAATAAAGAGATTGCCCTCTGGATTCAAGAAAAAGACGAAGGGCGCGACTTTGACAATCGCCATCCTTATCCTTATGTGACCATTGAGGTCAGAGAGGGAAAATGACCCTTTTCTCCTACAAGAATCGCTGTGATATCAGCTGCTTTTAATGCCTCTATCCCTCGCAACGTATCCTCTAAGCCGACGATCTTTTCTTGAGGGATATGAGGAAATTGGGCTCGAGCCGTCAAGTAACCGTCAGGGCTTGGCTTTGGGTTTTTATATTTCTCTTTGGTAATCCATAAGGGGATCTTTTGAAGAGCGCTGTGGTGAGGGAGGATAAGGGAGATCTCTTTCTCAACAGAGTTTGTCACCACACAAAAGTCAATTTGTCTCTCTTGGAGAAATGAGAGGACTTCTTCTGCTCCAGGCATAAGAGGGGCCCCTTTTTGCTCTAGAGAAGAGCGATAAATCTCTTTGGCATAAGAGCGCAGCTCTAACCAAGGGGTAGTAAAGTGAGGATAGCGGGTACGGACATAGTTTTCTAAAAGCCCAGGTATCTTATTATGGGAAAGCTCTTTATAAGAGGCAAAATCTAGTTCTAGAGGGACATTATAGTGAAGAGCTGCGAGGCTGTAGGCCTCATGATGAAGAGGCTCTGTGTCAACTAGAAGACCGTCAAAGTCAAAGCAGACAAGTTGAAACTTTTCTAAAAACATGCCGACGACCGGACTTGAACCAGCACCTTATTGCTAAGAATAGAGTTTGAGTCTATCGCGTCTACCATTCCGCCACGTCGGCACAAATAACGAAAGTAGAGATTATACTGAGTAGGGGATTAGTATACAACTTTTATCAAGGTGAGTCCTTCAGGAGGGAGAACTGCGGGGCATTTTCTTCGGTCTTCGGAGATAAAAATAGCATTGATTGCTTGTGGAGAAAGACGTCCTCGACCTACCTCTACAAGGGTAGCAGTAAGGTTACGGACCATCTTATAAAGGAAGCCATCCCCATAAAAGGTAAAAGAGAAAAAATTATTGGCGTTAGTGATTTCTATGGCGCGCAACGTTTTGACATAATTTTTTTCTGGGTTAAAAGCTTGGTTGGCAAAAGCTTTAAAATTTCTCGTGCCCAGGAAGTGGGGAATAGCTTCTCGGATTAACTCTTCAGAGAGTGCGTACGGATAATATAAGGACGTGTAGCGATGAAAAGGGTGGTGGACAGGGCCTTGAGAGAGGGTGTAGGAGTATATCTTTTCTTTAGCTGAAAACCGGGCATGAAACGAGGAATCAACCGGTTCAATTTCTAAAATGCGGATATCGGGAGGCAGAAGGGCGTTCAAGCTCTTTTGGAGCTTTTCTGTATCTTGAGGCTTCTCTATTTCTAGGTGGGCCACTTGTCCTAAAGCATGGACGCCACTATCGGTTCTCCCAGCTCCCACAATCGGGAGTTTTCTTTGGAAAAGGCGCGCAAGAACCTCTTCAATGACCTCTTGGATAGAAAGGTGGTTCGGCTGGATCTGCCATCCTTTATAGGATGTCCCTTTATAGGCGATGATCAGTTTGTATTTGTAACAAGGCGCTGACATGGGCAATATCTTCAGGATAGGTAAGTTTTATGTTGGGAAACGAACTTGGGACAAGGGTTGGAGAAAACCCGAGGCGTTCGATCAAGGCTAAATCATCTGTCACTTCCCACCCTTCTTCTCGAGCTTTTTTAAGGCCTATAGAAAGAAGATCTCGTCTCACCATTTGAGGGGTGTGGACTTCCCAGAGATCGGTACGGTCTATAGTAGAGAGAGATGTGGACCCTTTTTTCTTCAAAGTATTTCTTACAGGAGAAGCGAGAGCGGCAGCAGGTTGAGTTTTTCCGATAGTGAGAAGCTCTATAAGATCTTTTTTCTGAAGAAGAGGCCTTGCTCCATCATGGATAAGGATATAATCGAGGTCAGAGGAGAGCTTTAAAAAGCCGTTATAAACCGAATCTTGCCTCTCTTTACCAGGGAGCGCTGTCTTAGTCTCTGGCGGCAAAAGAGCTTCATGAGCCTTATCGCCTACGACGACTATTTCAGAAATAGCAGGCAAGGTGGAGAGGATCTCAAAACTATAGAGGATTGCCGGTTTGCCAAAAAGGGGGAGAAGGGTCTTGGGGCATCCCCCCATCTGGCCCATCCGAGTGGATAAACCACCAGCTAATAAGATACAGCCTATTTTCATAGAGAGAGGATTATAAGATAGTCCTCTCTCCTAAGGCAAGAAGGAACTACTTTAGATGCTTGCTGACAAGTTTTGTCATTTGAAACATGTTCACCGACTTTTTGCTTCCGAAAACAGCGGCAAGCTTTTCGTCAGGGTTGATGTTTCTTTTGTTTTTTGCATCTTGTAATTTATGTTTTTTAATGTAAGCCCAAAGTTTTTTTACTACTTCGGTTCTTGGCATAGACCCTTTTCCAACCACTTCAGCAAGGGTTGAGCTTGGAGTCAACGGCTTCATAAAGGCAGCTGAAGGCTTTCTTTTAGTTTTTGCCTTAGGGGCTGCTGTTTTTGCAGTTGTTTTTCTTGGCTTTGATTTAGTTGCCGTTTTCTTCGGCTTACTTTTAGTTTTAGCTTTTGCCATGGGCGCATTCTCCTACTGTTATCATGCGAATAATTTTCCTTGTGCATGAGGAAGAATTTATACTCAAGAAAATTTATACATTCTCTCGAGAATGCCTTAAGAGAAATAGAGTTTTTTATGGAGTGAGAGCCTAGAGGTGTCAAGAAAAGAGCCTGTAGGAAGACTATTGCTTAGAATTAGGAGAGTTTTTTTGAAGTGAATAATAAAAAACCCCCTTTCTATGAAAGAAAGAGGGTTATAAAACGCCTTTTTGAGGTACGTACTAAGCAGCAGCTTCAGGAACTACTGGTAGAGCACCTAATTCCGCTGGTGCTGCTGGAGAAGTAGAACTTACAGGAGGTGTAGCTGGGCGACTTGTTACTACCGCTGCTGGAGGAGCAGGGGGTCTATTAGCAGCTCTGTGAGCGATGATTTTTGTAATTCCCCAGACTGTAAATGCTATGATGGCAATTGCAACTGCACCTACGAGTATTCCAAGACCAAAATTTTTGTCTGTTGTAGCGAGTTTTACAAACTCTCTTACGTGTGTTGCAGCAACAGATGCGCCTTCTTTTAAAGCATTAAAGGCTACTCGAGCTAATTGTGCAATTGTGCTTACAGCGCGTGCGGCTACTGGTTGAATGTGTGACCATGCTCTACCAGCAAACTGAACTACTTTACCAGCGCCGTTAACTAATACGTCTTTTGCAGAATGAGCTACTCTTGGAACTGTCACAACGAAAAAATCGTGTATTGCATGAGCACCTGCTCCTTGAACTGCACCTAAACTCATAAAACCTCCTCAAAAATATTGGTTCAAACCATTCTGTGTTTTCAAATGAGGATAATTATAACAAAAAACCGATTAACGTAAAGAGTAGATTAAGTTTATATGAACTGAAAATA
>CAZBHP010000117.1:0-4171 GCA_964491795.1 uncultured bacterium
CCACTTCGTTGCAGGGACAAAACTAACTCTAAGGGCAATGCTTCGCTTGAAACTCCATTGGATATAGCATCCGCGGCGCTTTAAGTGCCGCGGATGAAGCGGAGAGGGCACCTTCGGTTCCCTCTCCACACCTCACCCTCCTTCCAAAAATGCGAGTGCATTTTTGGAAAAATCCCCTCAAACTCTATTTATGTAAGAGATCTTGAAATGTCCAAAGTCGAGATAACTCATGGTAGGCATTTTTGCGTAACATGAGTTAATTACTTAATGAAGCAGCGGTCGCTTTCCCAGAATTCTTTTTCAATGTGCTGCAGAATTTCAGGGTCGAGGGGGCATTTTTTGAGGTTCCAGATATTTTCAGCGTAGTTTTTGATCGATTCATCTGAGGAGAATCTGCCCATAGCAGAGATGTTGTGAAGGGCTGTTTCGGCCCACTTGTGGGGGTCTTGGTAGAGGGCTTCTACCTTTTCTTGGGCAGTTGTATAAGCTCGAAGATCTTTGAGGACAAAGTAGTAGTCGCGGTTTTCACCGTAGAGAAGAGAGTTGACTATGTTGTGTAGCACCTCGCTCTCCACTTCGTTTTCTGCAAGCTCGCCATTGCGTAAGAAGTGAATCGCGTCATTGATTTCAGCATCGGTATCAAGGATTTTCTGCGGATCGTAGCTTTTTTCTTGGCGGATTTTTTTGAGTTCAGGAGCAGTGGCACCAAAACCAAAAGGCCACCAAGCATCTGTGACTGCTTCGCGCATTTCAATGTTAGCGCCGTCTTCAGTGCCGATAGTAAGAGCACCGTTCATAGTAAGTTTCATGTTACTTGTCCCTGAAGCCTCTTGACCGGCAGAAGAGATCTGGTTAGAGAGATCAGAGGCAGGGATGATAATTTCTGCTTTAGAGACGTTGTAGTTTTCAATAAAGATGATTTTGAGCTTTTCTCCAACCACAGGATCGTTATTGATTTTCTTAGAAAGCATGTAAAAAAGACGGATGATCTGCTTTGCCATGTCATAGCCAGGGGCAGCCTTTCCAGCCATAATGACCATACGCTTAATAAGAGAACTATTAGGATCACGACGCAGCCTGTTGTAAAGAATGACGATATGCAACGCTTTCATGAGTTGTCTTTTATATTCATGGATCCTTTTGATCATCACATCAAAAAGGACGCACCCTTCTAAAAAGAGTTCTTTAGAAAGATTGCAGGAGGTGCCGTAGCGCTCCACTTTCATTTTGGTAAGGGCGTGGATAAGCCTTTTTTTGTTGTCTTCTTTAATAACAAGAAAGCGCTCTTGGACATCGCGCTCATTTGCATAAGCTGCAAGTTTGCTTAATTGATGTAAATCTGTGGTCCATTCATTCCCAATAAGTTCTGTGATAAACTGGGCAAGCTTTGGGTTACATGTAAGGAGCCAACGTCTTTGTGTCACACCGTTTGTCACGTTAGTAAAGAGGTTTGGATCCATATCGGTAAAATCTTTAAAGATCTCAGTTTTTAAAATGTTGGTGTGAATCGCGGCCACACCATTTACTTTATGTGACCCTGCCATTGCCAAATGGGCCATCCGGACCCGTCCATTTTCAATAATCGACATCCGGCGTACTTTTTCTTCGTCATTGGGGAATTTATTGCGTACACGACCACAGAAATCGTAGTTGATCTTCTCGATAATCGCAAACTGCCTGGGCAGAAGCTGTCGCAAAAGGGAGCTGTCCCACTCTTCTAAAGACTCTTTAAGAACGGTGTGGTTAGTGTAGCTACAGCAAGTCTTGACGATCTCAAATGCCTGGGCAAAAGGCATTTCATGGTCTGTAGTTAAAATCCGCATCAGCTCGGCAATTACAAGGGCTGGGTGGGTGTCATTAATTTGAATTCGTATAATGTTTGGAAACTCGACCAAGTCCTGATACATCAGAAAATATTGCCGGAAGATGTCTTGTAGTGAGGCAGAAACAAGAAGATACTCTTGTTTAATTCTCATAAAGCGGCCTAAGTTGTTTTTATCATTAGGATAAAGAACATCTGTCACAGAGGTGTTTTTAGTTGCATCTCCAAGATCGCCTGCGTTAAAGCGTGCAAGTTGAAAGTTTCGTGGCGACTCTTTTGTAGTCCATAGCCTGAGAGTCAGAGCTGCAAAATCTATTTTCCCTTCATAGCCAACAACTGGGATATCGTAAGGGAGAGCCCGCACTTCTTCTTCGTCTGCAAGAGAGTAGGTCTCTTCATCATGCTTATTACGTCTTGCGGTGATACGCCCGCCATATTGAACAAAGGTTGCAAAGGTGTCACGGCGCATTTCCCAGGGAAATTCGTTTAAGAGCCAACAATCGGGGCGCTCTACTTGCACACCATACCAGAGCTCCTGCTCAAAAATGCCATATTGATAACGCAGACCGTATCCCATCGCAGGATAGTGTTGTGTGGCAAGAGAGTCTAAAAAGCAAGCAGCAAGCCGCCCAAGACCACCATTACCAAGCCCTGCTTCATGCTCGGCATTGAGAGTTCTTTGATATTCACGACCTAAAAGCTTTAAAAGCCTTTTAACAAGATCGATTGAAGCGATGTTAGTGACATTATTTACAAGCAGTCTACCTGGGAGCCACTCGAGAGAGAGATAGTAGATTCGTCTTGCTTTTTTGATTTTGTGGGTCTGCGAGGTTGCAGTCCAGTTAATCATAATCCTCTCGCGCAAAACATAGATCAGCGCCCGATAAAACTCTTCATCGTTTGCCTCACTTGCAGTTTTACCAAAGAGAGTGATGAGATAGTGTTTCACCTCTTGCGCCATTCGCTGCACGGTGATATCTATATCTACATCCGACATCTTGTCGGATAAATCCCAATCGACCTTTCTCACATGAAACCTCGTCTTCTTTTGAGTAGCACAAAAGAGGGATAAAGTTACACCTATTTCTCTATACCGAATGTGATTTAAAAATCGGTTTTTGGTTTGCGGGCATCTCCAAATTTAAAACCCTCTCGACTCTCCCTGTTTTTAACAGGAGCTCGCCTCCAGGTCGGCTTTGCCTGCTTTAAATTTTGAGCGCCGGCTTCGCAAAAATACCAATTTTGCTACTTCTGTTGAAGAAGCTTTGGAAATGGGCGGAGAAGCTCTACCTGAATGTAACTTAGACAAATTGTTAGAGGCTTTTCCGTACGATCTATTTAATTCTTAAGTGGAAAGAGAATATGCATTGCATCCTTTGTCTTTTCCGTGAGGAGAAAGATCACATCTAGGGACTCTTTTAGGTGATCCATTTCTTCGGGGGACAAGGTGTGCAAAGAGACAACTCGATCTTTGTGAGTACGGCGGTTTTCGAGAACGTATAGAAGAGCATTATGGATTTTTTCTCCTTCATCGGGGAGGAAAATTTGGTTCTTTTGAAGATCTTGAATTTGGTGGAAAGGGGTGGTTAAAGGGAGTTGATGGATAAAAGAGAGGTAGTTGATAAAGTCAATAATCTGTCGGAACAGTTGCTTTTTAAAATCGATAAATACGGCATGATTTCCTCGTACAGAGGGATCTAGTAATTTATACAAGGATGAGAGGCCATAATTTTTTCGGATCGACTTTCTGATTTCAGCGATAAAAAGAGAACGAGCTTTAGCGTTTAAGGTGCTCCGGATATCTACAAAAGATTCATAAACGAGGGGATCTCCGTAGATATATTTTGTGAAATAAAGAAGATAGGCCCAAGAGGGCATTATCGTTGTAACAATGGCAACAATTTCATCAAGAGAGCTACAAAGATTGGGGGTACCAAAACCTTGATCCTTTTGATAAAATTGAGGGGTCATCTCGTGTTGATCAAAGGAGATGTTTAAGAGATTTAGCTTATCTTGCAAAGAGGAGAGAAAAGAATCCCAAAAAGCTTGGGTAATCGGTTTATTTACTAAAATGCCAAACTCGAAATCCGATTGAGGAAGGGCGACATCTACACTTAAAGAGCCTAAAGAATAGATGCAAAAATCGGTTTTGGGATCAATGGAATACTGAGGGGCGAACTCATCTACGCAATCTTGAATCGCCTGTTGTATAAGGGCTACTCGGCTATTAGAAAATGAGATAAGCCACTCTTGTAGATCTTGTCTTTCAATTGGGATTTGAGCAAAAGCTGTTTTGGTAGCCAGGATACATACTACCCAAAATAGCGCTTTAAAAATTGTAACCGATCC
>CAZBHP010000117.1:4181-5229 GCA_964491795.1 uncultured bacterium
TGATATTTTGGTGACGAACAAAGACAGGTTTTGTGGCTGATCCGTTCATGGGCACAATTAACCACGAGTAGTTGAGAAAAACATCTAAAACTAAAGGGGTTTTTACGTATAAAATCCCTGTTTCTAGAAGCGCCCCAGGACGCCAGTGGTGCTGTTCATTAATGAGAGCAGGAGCACTGTTTTTATTCTTAACATAGGCCTCTTGAATACCTGTTCCGACATACGCTTGTAAAGAGTACCATGTAGGGGTAATGTATTTAAGTCCCGCGAAAAGCTGCACCATCTCAATCGAACAGGAGTAGGCTGGATTGCCTTTGGTAGGGTTTTTTTCTCTATAGTAATCGGCTCCAACAAAGAAACACAGCCTTTCTGGAAAACGTACCGTTAGTTCAAGCTCGTAAATGCCGTTACCAGAAAATGCTTTTCTAAATTGATTTGCGGTTGGGATAAAATAGCCTGCTTTTGCTTCTAAGAAAACGTCTACTTTGCAAGAGGAGTCTCTTTGATAACAATAGACATTTTGATCTGGTTCATCGGATGAGACATAAACTTCCTTGTCATAAACTAAAGGAATGTCTTTATTTTCAGCTTGTAAATAAGAGCCTGATACCAGCAAGCAGCTAAGAAGATAATAAATGATCATTTGACTCCTTACTCTGTTGGCGTCGTTAAAACTATTGTCCCCACATCCGCAACCACGTTATTACCCAACACTGCAACAACACGATAGGAATACTGCGTTTGAGGTTTTAAGTAATGATCTTCAAAAGAATTTTGACTTGAAGGGACATTAGCAATTTCTGTGCCGTCTCGAAAGATTTGAAAACTCTCAACCGACAAAGTAGAAACCCAGGAAATAAGATTATAAAGCTCGCTTTGCCAACTATCAAATTCTTTTAAAGCACTGCCGGACACTTTATTAACCGGAGGAGGAGGTGGTGGAGGAGGAGGTGGTGGCGGTGGCGGCGGAGGAGGTGCTGGTGGCGGGGGAGGCGGAGGTGGTGGTGGCGGTGGGGGGGGGCGGAGCTGGTGGAAGTGGAAAATGATT
>CAZBHP010000118.1:0-2830 GCA_964491795.1 uncultured bacterium
AGTTGTTCCTAGTACGAGAGGACCGGAATGAACGAACCTATGGTGTTTCGGTTGTTCTGCCAAGGGCATTGCCGAGTAGCTAAGTTCGGAAAGGATAAGCGTTGAAAGCATCTAAACGCCAAGCCTCCTCCAAGATAAGGTATCCCTATGAGTCCCCCAGAAGACTACTGGGTTGATAGGCTGGATGTGTAAGCGCAGCAATGTGTTGAGCTAACCAGTACTAATCGGACCATCGACTTGATCATTTTTTTTCTTAAGATCGATAAGAAGACGGTGCAATGTCTCTTATCAAGACTTCGAAAGAGGTCTATAAACCGTATCATTAGAAGCATGATACGTCTTAGGGAAACCTAAGAAAAGCTGTAGAGCTTTGATGCTTCTCACTAAGAAGAACGATGATCGAAAACTATTGAGAATGAATATATTCAGCTACTTGTTGCATAGAATCATTACTCAAGCGGCCATCTTTTATCGATAAAATAACGCAAGGTCTTCGGACCTATCACTCAGCTTTTATAACCAGTTTTGTTCTTGGTCACTATAGAGGAGGTGAAATACCTGTTCCCATTCCGAACACAGAAGTCAAGCCCTCCTTCGCCGATGGTACTGCACACAAGAGTGTGGTAGAGTAGGGCGTGGCCAAGTCTTTTTCTTACGCCCCTTCCATTTGGAAGGGGCTTTTTTATTTACAAAATCAGCTATTTCAAGAAAAATTCGCCAAAAAGTTACTCTTAAAGTAAATAATCCCAAAGGAAATTGTTTACTTTATGTCCATTCCAGTTAATCCCACCTCAATTTATAAACTTCTGGCCCCTCTTTTTATAACACCTGTTTCTACAGCCCCTTTAGTCTCTGCAAAAAACTTGCCTCAATTTTCCCCCCAAGAAGGGACAAGTTTTGATAAGTCAGTAGCTTTTTGGTTATGCAGTGCTATAGCTAGTGCCTATAATTTCCAAGATAAAAATTTGATTCCACTGAATATCGATCCTGATACTCTGTCTCCGCTTTACCAAGATAGCTCAGCTAGCTTACCAAGTGTTACTTCTGTCTCGAAGATTTTAAATACCAAAAGCGGAACTTCTAATGCGGTTATTGGTTTTGTGGCTCCTATAGAAGCTAGCGACAATGTAAATCGAGTAGTTTTATCTTTGCGTGGGACAACTACTCTTTCCGATTTTATTGCTGACCTAAACTATCAATTAACCCCTGTAGCTTTTTCCAAAAATCCTCTTGTGAAGGCGCATACTGGAGTTTATCAAGCTTATACCAAAGAGCTTTCTTCAAATAAACCGTCCCTCCAAGCTCAGATAGCAACTGCATTACAAAAAACCCTTACAAATGAGACGACAAGTGAGCTTTATATCACAGGGCATAGTTTAGGAGCTGCGCTTGCAACTCTTGCAACTTTAGATTTGGCGTTACAGTATCCTAATGTTTCTATTATTCTGTATCACTTTGCTTCACCACGGGTAGGTAATGATAAATTTGCGGATCTATTTAACACATTATCAAATAAGCGGGCGGGAACTTTGACTAGTTTTCGGGTGGTCAATTCAGAAGATCTTATAACGACACTTGCGTTGCCTTACATTCCAGGGCAGGCCAATAATTACGAACATACAAATGATGGCTGGTCTTTTTCTCTAAATTTGGATTCGCTCTTAACTAACCATGCAATCAAAACGTACACAAAGTATATGGCGCCTTAAGGCTTATTAGATAGAAGAGAGATTAGGACATTCTATCGATTGGAACACTCGACGTAAAATGTGTGATAAAGGCCCGATAGGAATTACTTCTTCATCGATTTTGCGTATGGGGACAATTTCTTTAATAGAAGAGGTAAGAAAAGCTTCTGAAAATGTAGGGATCGCTTTTCTAGAAATAGGGCCTTCTACAACGGGAATACCAAGTTCTTGTGCATGAAAAAGAACCACTTTGCGCGTGATGCCGAGTAAAACACCTTCTTTAGGTGTATGCAGTTTTCCTTCAATCACACAAAAAAAGTTAGCGCGCGTAAGTTCTAAGAGTTCATCGTTTGGGCTGAGGAAAATAGCTTCGGTAGCACCGACTTTTGCCGCTTGTTTAAGTGCAACTTGTCCAGCTAAATAAGAGGTGGTTTTACTGTGCACTAATGTGCGAGCAAGGGGAGTTGTAATGACTGCAATTCCTTTTTGATACTCTTCTTCTGTAGGAGAAATAACAGGTCCAGTAAGGATAAGAAGGCAAGTTTTGTCATCACACTCTGTGTAATAGAGACGAATAACAAGTTCCCCCTCAGGATTTAAGATAAAAAGATTTCTAATAACTCCTTCCAAATCAACTTGGGGTTGAGGAAGGTAAAGAGAATCGATAGAAAAAAGAAACCTAGCTAAGTGCTCTTGAAGATAAAAAGGTGTTCTATCATACGTTCTTAAAAGTTCAAAGGCGCCAAAGCCTCGGGTGAAGCCCAGGTTTTCAATGGGCAAAGCTATCTTATCTTGGGGAAGAAAAGCGCCGTTATAATAACCTACATAAGTCATAAATTGAGTTGCAGAATATCGATAAACTCCTTATGGAATATAAAAAGTGAGCGGTAAAAAAGCAAGCCGTATATACGAGGTGTTTATGTCTTTTCCCAAGACGACAGATGAGTTAGTCGTTCTTCTCCAGGGGATCCTAGCCGATGTTCCCAAGGCTATCAAAGGGAATAAGACAGCTGCACAAAGAATTCGTACCCGGACTATCACTTTTTCTAAAGTAGCCAAAGACTGGCGCAAGATATCCCTACAGCAAGGTAAAAAGAAAAAAGGGAAAAAAACTGCCTCCCCTCGTAGAAAAAAACTCCCCT
>CAZBHP010000118.1:2840-3340 GCA_964491795.1 uncultured bacterium
AAAAAACAGTTTCCCGCCACAATAGTGGGATGAACCACGACTTACCAAGCTGCAATTCTGCCCCTTCGTCAGAAGGAAATTCTTTTAAAGTTGTAGGATATGCTAAGAAGGGCTACGCCGTTCTTGAAAATGGGAAAGAGGTAATAGGGGGAGTACTAGGAGATCTTTTAGCCCTATCAACTTCTAAAAAAAAATCTCCTTACCAAATCAACAACATAGTCACCCCATCGCCCTTACGTGTAGAAAAACTCTGTTCTCACGCCCCTTTATGTGGGGGGTGTTCTTGGCAAGAGATGCACTATGAAGCGCAGCTTCAAGAAAAACAAAAGCGCCTTGAAGATCTTTTCTCTCCTTATTTAGTTGAAGCAATTACTCCTTCCCCTCGCCAAACAGCTTTTAGAGGTAAAATGGAATTTACCTTTTCAGACGATCGAAAAGGGGGTCAATACCTGGGCCTTATTTTAGCAGCCAGTGGAGGGTGGGTGGAAAACACAACTGAC
>CAZBHP010000118.1:3374-5205 GCA_964491795.1 uncultured bacterium
TTGGGGAAATGATGTTCTTAGAAGGGTGCGTACTTGGTGGCAAGAAAGTGGACTTTCTGCTTACTATCCACCCAAGGATCGGGGACACTTGCGGACGCTCACGGTTCGCAGTAGTGCAAATGGAGAGTCCAAGATGGTTTTTTTAACCGTCTCCGGAAATTCTGACTATGCTTTAACACGAAAAGATGTCGACTCTTTTGCTAAAGCTGCGTTTCTAGATGAGAAGACAGCTGTCTATATTGTCGTACAACAAACTGTTACCGGACGCCCCACCCAATTTTATGAAATGCATCTAAAAGGTCCTGAATATGTGGAAGAAGAGTTACTGGGACAAAAGTTTAGAATTAGTCCCCTCTCTTTTTTTCAACCCAATACGCTGATGGCTGAGAAAATGTTTGCGAAGATACGAGACATTTTAGAGCTTACAGGGAAAGAGAAGATCTTAGATCTTTACTGCGGTATGGGGACAATCGGTGCCTTGTTATCGCCCTATGTGCGGCAAGTGCTCGGTATTGAACTTAATCCTCGAGCGATTGTCGATGCTAAAGAGCATATCGAAAGACTTGGCCTTGAGAATATTTCGGTCGGACAGGGGGATGTAGAGCAATTTTTAAAAAACAAACTCCCTTTTTACCAGCCTGATATTGTAATCGTTGACCCTCCACGCTCAGGGCTTACCCCCAAAACCCAGGAAGCGCTTTTAACTTTAAACGCAAAAAAAATAGTATATGTTTCTTGCAACCCCTACACGCAAGCAAAAGATATAGAGGCTTTTAAAGATTTATATGAAATAGAAAGGATCCTTCCTTTCGATGCTTTTCCCCACACCCCCCATATAGAAAATATTATCCTTTTGACCGCAAGACGCTAGCTCTAGTATTATAGATATATATCGTTAAGGAGATGTATCATGTTCAATTTTTTAGTATTAGCAGACGCAGCAGCACCTACAAGAGAGCAAAGCCTCTACCAAACTTTGATCATGGTAGGTCTTGTGATCTTTTTTTCTTATTTTATCCTCTACAGACCAGAGCAGAAAAGACGCAAAAAGTTAGAAGCACTACGTACCGGCCTTAAAAAAGGTGACAGAGTCACTGCGATGGGAATCCGTGCAACTATTGAAGAAGTTCGTGAAAAGACTGTGATTTTAAAACAAGTAGACGGCTCTAAAATTGAGATGGTCACCCATGCAATCACAGAAGTTGATGGTCTTGCTCAGAGCGCATGCTCTGTTGCAAAATAATAAACCTCTTGACTAACCTGCTTTGCTTCAAAAAGTTAAAATTTTTTGTGGCAAGTTTTTAGAATCCACATGTGTTGATTTGTGGTAGAGAAGGGCGAGGCTCTTACCTAATCTCAAGAGCCTTTAATTTCTCTCTGAGTGCCACTATCTCATCTTCTAGTTGTGTACGTGCCGCATCTGCTGGAGCTTCTCCTGCATGTAGGCGGGCAATTTCTAATCGCGTTATGACATCTTTTCCTATTTTAGGGGACTTCACTAATGCGCTTACTTGAGATGCAGGATCTGTATTTGCAGTTCTTAGATCCTGCCTAAGTTTGGCTAAACGAGTCTTAAAATGGTGTACTTGAGCCCCGGCTGTACTGAATACAGCTCTACTCTCCCCAGTGCCGCAATGAGATAAGCAGGCAGAAGCGATCTCGCTTAGCTCTGTATATAGAGGAGAACTAGTTACTGCACCGGCAGCAGATGGAAATGAGACCAAGATCTCTACGGTCGCAGCAACCAGAGGATCAAAGGGATCGATTGGTGGGACGGGATAGTCCAAAGCCATTGCCAGATAACGTGGAACAGTAAAAACAACAGTATGTG
>CAZBHP010000119.1:0-5191 GCA_964491795.1 uncultured bacterium
CATTGAATTTTCTCTTATACAAGAACTCAATCTTTCTCCCCATGTAGAAAGACTCGGAATCAATTTTATGGGATGTTTTGGAGCTTTTAAGGGACTTGCAGTTGCGTCAGCTCTCGCTTTAGAAAATCCTAAAAACCGCGTCCTTCTAGTCTGTACCGAGTTATGTAGCTTACATTTTCAACCGATACAAACCTGGGATGCTCTTATCTCAAACGCCCTTTTTTCAGATGGTGCCGCGGCAGCGATTGTGAGCAGTGATGGGGAAAACCCTTTATTTACCATCCTTCATAAAACATCCTTAGCTCTATCCGACTCTTTTGATGAGATGCAGTGGGATGCTCGAGATGAGGGTCTTTTTATGAAACTGAGTCTTGGGGTACCAAAACTATTATCTAAAGAGATCAAAAACTTTGTTAATCGCTTACTAGAAGGAAGGGCAACTCAAAATGAGTGCGATTTCCCTCTCCATCCAGGAGGGAAAGCTATTCTAGAAGGGATTGAGAAGGAGCTTAATCTTTCCAAAACACAAACAGAATCGTCTTGGAAAGTCCTACGAGAACACGGCAACATGTCATCTGCTACTTTTTTATTCGTTTTACAAGAGCTTTTACGAAAACCAAAAGCACTGCGCCTCCCCTTTGCAGTGGGAGTCGGATTTGGCCCAGGTCTTGCTATGGAGGGAATTCTATTGAAACAATGAGAATCCGCAGTGAGCAAAAAGAGCTTCTCGATTTAAAAGAGTATACCCAAGAAGAATATGAGGAATGTCTTAAACAACTAGGGTTGATTGGTAGGTTCCTGGGCTCTCAAAAACCTCTCCTCTCTAAAATGAAAAAGCTCTCCCCTCAATCGATTTTAGATGTGGGATGTGGCGGTGGGGATTTTACTGCAAAGCTTGCCTTGATCTTTCCAGAGGCTCGTGTTGTAGGGACTGATATCGATGAAGAGTCGATCGCTTATGCAAAAAAGCGCTTTCAGAACATTTCAAATCTCTCTTTTGCTGTCCGCTCTCTTAACGATGAAGAAGAAAACTCCTTTGACCTTGTTACCTCTACCCTTGTGTGTCACCACATCTCCTCACAAGATCTCCCCTCTTTTTTAGAGCAATCAAGAAAAGTCGCAAAGAAGGCTTTTCTGTATAACGATCTGCATCGTCATCCGATTGCCTATGCTCTTTTTGCTGTTGTATCTTCTCTCTTTTTTAGAAATCGTCTGATTAGACATGATGGGCTCCTCTCGATCAAAAGGGCCTTTAAGCTCCATGAATTGCGAACCCTTCTTCCAACTGCTCGTATAAGCTGGCATTGGCCCTTCCGGTGGATTGTTTTATGCGAAAAGTAAAAAAAGCAACGATTTTAGGAGCAAGTCTTGGAGGGTTAAGCACTGGAATTAGTCTTTTAGAAAAGGGGGTTGAGGTTCTTCTCATTGATGCATCCTCCTCACCTACTCTTAAAACCTGTGGCGAGTTTCTCTCCCATGAGGCTGTTTCCTTGTTAAATAAGTGGGGAATTCGACCAAAAAGAGAGATTAAAGAGGCTTTTTTTTATTACCAAGGGCGTAAGATTGTCATTCCTTTCCCCGATGCTTGTGGAAGCACACCTCGCCTTGCTTTAGAAAACGCTCTTTTAGAGCGCTTTATTGCTTTGGGGGGTAAAGCCTCTTTAGGCACTAAAGTCCATCACATTATCCCCGGCCCCCCTTTTCAGCTCCATATGGATGCAGGGGAAGTTGTAGAAACATTTGATCTCATCATCTCTACAGGAAGGTTCCAAGGAAAAGCGCCAACAACCTCTCCTCATTATATTGGGATAAAAAACCACTACCAAACCCCTTATCCACCATCAGCTCTACACATGACTTTTATTGAAGGAGGCTACTACGGCATATCCCCTCTTGATCACAAGACAATGGTTGTCTCTTGTCTTCTCAAAAAAAGGGAGCCTGTTGCTTTAGAAGAACTTTTTTCTAAAAATCCTCTGATACAAGAACATTTAAGAGGAGCAACTCCTTTTTTAAGCACGCCTCTTGTAACACCTCTTGGAAATTTTGGGAAAAAAGAGCTTCCTCTCTGGGAAGGAAGCTACTTTGTAGGAGATGCAGCCGCAACAGTTGCTCCCCTTATTGGACAGGGGATGACTATAGCGCTTACAAGCGGACAACTGGCCGCTAACTATGTGCGTAGAGGAGAATGGCAAGAGTATCGAAAAGCGTGGAAAAAGCACTTTTCAACGAGAGTGAGCTTGAGCTCTATCCTCAACTCACTAGCGCTCTCCCCTCTTTTTGCTCCAAGACTTTTCCCACTTTTGGAGAAATACCCAAAAATTATAGAGACTCTTCTCAAAAAATCATCGTCTACGAGGCAAGAAGAATACGCCCATTCCTAGGATAAAGAGTAAAATTCCCCCAATTTGTAGCTCGTAGGCAAGTTTTTCGTAGTAAGCAACATCTCTTACTCCAGCGTTGATCTTGCGCTGTATAGGCGATGTAGCTATTTTACCCACTTCTTTACTAGTTGGATTCATAGAAAAAAGTCTGTTCCCTGTGTCGACCTTTTCTTGGGCATTTGCAATCTTCCCTTTCCCGACTTCTACCTCATGCTTAATGTAATAAGAAAAGGCAAGAAGCGTGATACCGCCAGCAACTAAGAGAATTCCCGCTATTTTCTTATAGTCCATACGACCTTTTTGATGGCTCATAGCAACCTCATGTTAATCTATATACTTTTAAGTAACTATTTTTAGAGGGAAGAATCAAGAAGAAAATCGCCGAACCCTGTGATGGCAGTAGGGCTCCTGGCCGTTTTTCCCGTAGTAATTTTGATGATGCTCTTCTCCCGGGTAAAAAAAGCTCGCCGGCAAAAGATGGGTGCCTATCTCCAAACCTTTTTGGTTAAGCATTTTAACAAGTTTTTCTGCTATTTCTCTTTGATTTTCTGTGAGATAAAAGATAGCTGATTGATACTGTTCTCCCCTATCTGGACCCTGACCCATTTTTTGGGTAGGATCGTGAATTTCGAAGAAAAGCTTAGCGATTGTTTCGTAATCTGTCTTTTCAGGATCAAATATGACTTCCACCGCCTCCATATGCCCAGTATTACCCGCGCATACCTCTTTATAGGTGGGCTCAACCACTCGCCCTCCGGTATAACCAACTGTTGTTTTTAGAACCCCCTTCTCTTTTTTTAGGTAATGTTCTACCCCCCAGAAACAACCGGCGGCAAAAATAGCCCTCTCATAACCCTCTTTGGTATAGGCAGGTATAAATGAAAGAGAAAGAGAGTTTACACAATGACGTGTATTTTTAGGTGTTAACTTCTCACCTACAAAGACATGCCCTAAATGAGCATCACATTTAGCACACCTGATCTCAACTCGCCTTCCATCGGGATCTTGAGTTTTCTTTACAGCCCCCTTAATTTCATCGTCAAAACTGGGCCACCCACATCCTGAAGAAAACTTATCTTTAGAAAGATACAAGGGAGCATCGCACTTGCGGCAAAGAAAAACTCCTACTCGATCGAATGTATCATAAACCCCTGAGTAAGGAGGCTCTGTACCGCTTTTCTCAATAATCTCTTTTTCTTCAGGTGTTAGATTATGAAATCGCTGCATATACAAAGACTATACTTAACGAACAACTACTACTCCGCCGCCCAGTAATCCCATGACTACAGCGATTAAAAAGATCACCAAGAATATAAAGAACAAGATTTTAGCGATTTGTGTTGCAACCCCTTCAACGCCTCTAAAACCAAAAAGACCGGCAACAACTGCTATGATAAAGAAAATGATAGCCCAAGTTAACATACGATTCTCCTTTTGTATTTAAATAAGCTTTGCAGGTTTTTTTAAATCTATACGTTTTTACTCCTCTTGATACTTTTCCTGAATATCGGCAAGGGCCGCAGGGTCTGCAAGGGTTGTCGTATCCCCCACAATTTTACCTTCGGCTATATCGCGCAAAAGACGTCTCATAATCTTGCCACTTCGGGTCTTAGGCAGATCTTTGATAAAGATAATACGCTCAGGCCTTGCAAAACTGCCTATTTTTAAAGCAACGTGATCCTTGAGAGCTTGCTCATCTATGATGGCCCCCTCTTTGAGAGTAACAAAAGCGACAATCCCTTGTCCTTTAATCGGATGAGGAATTGCAATGATAGCTGCTTCTGCTACTGCTTTGCAATCAACTAAAGCGCTTTCAATCTCCATTGTCCCAAGTCTGTGTCCTGAAACGTTAACAACATCATCTACACGACCCATAAGCCAAAAATAACCATCTTCATCTCGCATTGCCCCATCACCTGTGAAGTAGTACTCTCCATCCCATTTTTTCCAATAGGTGGTTTTGTATCTTTCGGGGTCGTTATAAATCCCCCGCAGCATAGAAGGCCAAGGGGTTGTAATCACAAGATAACCGGAAGAGCTCTTTTTACCGCTGTCATCCACAATGTCGATGTCGATCCCTGGTAAGGGATGAGTTGCACTCCCAGGTTTAAGG
Organism: uncultured bacterium; assembly: GCA_964491795.1. GTDB lineage: Bacteria > Chlamydiota > Chlamydiia > Chlamydiales > 2-12-FULL-49-11 > JAFEGE01. Next base: position 4,498 of record CAZBHP010000119.1, read on the forward strand.
GAGGTTTGACCACTTAATGGGGCTATCATAATACTGCCGGTCTCTGTCTGCCACCATGTATCAACCACAGGACACTTACTTTGCCCAATATGAGTATAGTACCACATCCAGGCTTCGGGGTTGATCGGCTCACCCACAGAGCCTAAAAGTCTCAAAGAAGAGAGATCGCACCCTTGCGGCCACTCTTCTCCCCACTTCATAAAAGCGCGGATTGCAGTCGGCGCTGTATAAAGAATTGTCACCTTATATTTCTCAATCAATTTCCAGAAACGGTTACGCTCCGGTGCATCTGGAGCACCTTCGTAAAGGAGCTGAGTCATACCGTTAGAAAGAGGGCCATAGACAACATAGGTATGCCCTGTAATCCAGCCTACATCAGCTGTGCACCAGTAAACATCGGACGGCTCGTTACCAAAGACAAGACGCGTTGTCCTTGTTGCATTCACTAAATAGCCACCTGTTGTGTGGACAATTCCTTTAGGTTTCCCCGTAGTTCCTGATGTATAGAGAATAAAGAGCATATCTTCCGCATCCATCTCTTCTACAGGGCACTCTTTAGCTGCATCTTTCATCAATTCGTCATACCAATGGTCACGGCCCTCTTGCATAAGGACTTTAGAGCCGAGATGTCTGATGACAACTACGTTTTCAATACTGGGGGTATTTTCAAGGGCGGAATTGACCATCTCTTTGA
>CAZBHP010000120.1:0-5089 GCA_964491795.1 uncultured bacterium
GTGAGGAACAACAGACCGAAAACGGAAAACAGGTTTCTTTTTTTCATACAATTTAAACGCAACACGGCGATTCTTTGCCCAAAACTTTTCCCCATGGCCCAAAGCTTCAGGTTTCTCTTTGCCGTAAGAGACGGTAAAGAGCTGCTGAGGATTCACCCCATTTTTGATCAGAGTTTGACGTACATAGTTGGATCTACGGGTTCCTAGAGATAAATTATACGATTCGGAAGCTCTTTCATCAGCATGGCCCTCGATAAAAACATGGAGATTTGGGTGTTTTTTTAGATAGTTGGCAATACGGTGTATCACAGCAGTCGATTCTTTAGTTTTCGAGATGTGTTGATTTGTCGGAAAGTAGATTTTTGTAAATACAGCTGACTCGTTTTTATTAGGTGAACGAAAAGCGTCGATCCCAGGAATAAGTCCGCCCATGGTGCCAGGCACTTCTCGAGCTTGAGGCACGGCATATTCGACAAGTTGGCTTGTTACGTCACGGTCATTTAGTGGAATGAAATCTCTTTCATCCGCCCCAAAAAAGTCTTCTTGCGAATAAGCGACAGAAGAGTTTTGGTTATGGATGTTTTTTAGATTCTGCCACGTAGTTTTCGCTTCATTCCAATAGCTGCCCATCGTAGACATACAAGATGTGCACAAGAGGGCAAGCGGTATATAGAGACAAAAACGCTTCATAAATAACACCTTAGGGTTCGAATGCTGGATAATGTTTACGGCCTGGGCCGTCTGTCAATTGGACAGGTTCTTTATCCTGCAAATTAATACGATAAATATCCATGGTTGGGGTCGTTGTGTTGTAGACAAGGTGGAAGCTGTCGGGTGCCCAACTTGGATTTTCTTTGTTACCTAGACCAAAGGTAACCTGTTTCTCTTCTCTCTTTTCTCTATCATAGATCCAGATTTGCCTCACGCCATTTGTGTTTGCGCTATAAGCGATTTTCTTCCCATCAGGAGACCAAGAAGGAGAAGTGTTTTCTTTATTGAGTTTAGAAATTAAAATCGGTGCTGGATTGAGCTTATGTTCCAGAATCGGATTGAGATTGATGATATAAATTCTAGGAGAGCCACCTTTGTCTGATACAAAAGCAATTTTCGATCCGTCAGGACTAAATGTAGGCGATGCTTGTACAGAACCTGGGCAAGAATAGAGTTGTTGAGGTTTACCGGTTACCCCTTTTCCTGGGACAAAAGACTGCACAAAAAGTTCAGCTTGTCCTGAAGCATCGGAAATAAAGGCAATCCGATCACGTTTTCTATTTACAGCAGGGAGGAGCTGATTGCCGCGTAGAGGGACAAATGAGGTGCCACGAGTTTTTCCTCTAGAGGTCATATAGAGTCTTGGTTGACCCTGCTTATAGTTCACATAGATAAAAGAGTAGTCGTCTTTTCGCTCTGGATCAGGGACAAAAGCTGGTGTAATGCTATAATGGTTCTCTTCAGTGATTTGCTTTTGATTTTGCCCATTGCTATCCATTTCCCAAATCTCAGCATGCCAAACACCTTCTTCTTCTGCATGTATCGTGGGCTGATAAGAATAGAGAATTCTCTTAGAAGCGATCCCTTCTTTCCCTGTAACTGCTTTTACTAAAAGATCGATTGCTTTATGGATACTACGTAAATCTTCGGGGAGGTTGTGAGTGAGGGTGATTGGAGGTAGTGCTTTAATAGTAGAGCTTGCAACATCGAATAACTTGATCTGTAAAGTGCCCGAGACAAGTTCTGGAACGACAACATAACGTGCTTTCCACTCTTTCCAACGTTGCAGTTTGAAAGCTTCTACGGGGTCTTTATGATGAGCTACAAACTGTTTTTGTTCATCCACAGGCAGAAGAGTAAAATAACCTGCATGGGCAAGATCAAAAAAGAGGGCCTGATCGAGCTGTTTGTGATAGTTGGTTTCTAAAGGGCGTAAAGTTGCCAAATAAAGAGAGTGTCTCTCTTCTTTATCTGTTGCTAGATGGACAACTATTTCCTCAGCAGAGAGAAGAGATGAGAAAAAGAATAAGCAAAAATTAATCAGACTCAGTTTCATTGTATGCACCATTGCAAAAAGTAATCACACACTCAAAATCTTTTTCTGCAGGAGAGCCTTGAGTTGGAAGCGCAGGCATTGTCAGTAAAGGGAGCACAGCTTGTAAATAATGCAGGTTTTTTTCGCTCTCTGCAGCAACTAAGCTGATTTTATCAATCTTTCCATTTGCTTGTACAGTGATAGTTAATTTTACAGCTCCTTTCTCAGGTAGAATCAGGTTTTTTTCTAGGAAAAGAGAGAGAACTTCTTGAAAAGAGCTTGTTCTCTCTTCTTCTACAAAGGGTAAATTATAAGCAAGAGGAGGGGGACTATCGACTAAAACTGTTGGAGTTTTTTCGGTTTTTTTTTCTTTTTTAGCAAAAGGTTTAGCTGAAGCAGCAGTTAAGGGCCCTTTCTTAACCAGGGGATTTTTTTTAGGCTCCTTTTTTTTTAGAGGGGCGATCTTAGATTTTTTGGGTAAAGGTGTAGATGCAGGCTTTGGTCGAGGGGTAATTTTAGTGGTTTTTTGCTCCAACTTCTTTAAAAGTTCTTTGGGTTCTACAGAAGGCTCAGAAGTGTAAGTGGTAAGAGAAGGAGGTGGGGAGAGATTTTTAGTGACTACCACAATCTTTTTCGGTGGAGGAGGAGTGTAGTGTAGAGGAGAGGAGAAAAGAAACACTAAAAAAACGTGCAGTGCCATCACAAATAGGGTGATATGAAAAGGGGCTCTTTTATTCATTTTTTAATACAACGTCTAGTTCAGAAAAGCCGGCCCCTTCTACCGCATTTTTCACTTTTTGATACGATCCAAAAGAGGCGTTTTGATCTTGATAGAGCTCTGGGATCTCTGTAGGATAAATTTTCCTTAGTTCGTGTAGAGTTGTTTGAAGCTGAGGAAGAGTCAAGTGGTGTTTCCCAAGCCAAATCGTATCATCACTATGGACATAAATCTTAATCGGTCGAGATTGATCAGAGACAAATGGAGAGTCGGTCTTATTTTCCATCCCAGGAGCTAAAGCTACCCGATCGAGCTCCAGATCAACAATAGGGGCGATTAAAATGAACATGATTAAGACGACAAAGAGGACATCGAGTAGCGGGGTAAGATTAATCAGACTTGCGTCGTCAGTCTCTTCATATTTATCCATTAATCAACCTTGCGGTATTGCAACTCAATTTCCGAGAGGAGAAGAGTGCTAAAATCGCGCATTTCTGTGGTGAACGAGCGCAAAACATTTCTTAGGTAGCTGTGAGCAATTAAAGCTGGGATTGCAATGACAAGACCTAAGACTGTTGTCGCAAGAGCAGTCGATAGGCCGCTTAGCACGATCGTGTTGGAGTAGTGAGCAGCTCCCCTATGCAATTCACTTAAGCTCACTAAGATCCCCCAAACTGTGCCCAAAATGCCCAGGAAAGGGGCAAGGGTTACAGAGGTAGAAAGGATAGAGAGGTTTTTTTCTAAAAATTTCCACTCTTTTGTGATAGCAATTGAAGAGTGGGTATCTATCAACTGGATATCAGATCTCGAGAGGAAAATGGAGGCCTCTTCATGCGCTCCAAAAAAATGGTTCTTATCAAGAATCTCTATGGTTTTTGCTTTGATAGCAGAGTAGATGCTAGAGAAGGGATTGTGAGAAGAGATTGCATACACCTCTTCTTTTGGAATGTGTAAAACAGTGCTTTTTCTCTCGAGGATCATCTCTTGCAACTTATAAGCCTCTTTGCGAACATGTTTAAACAGCCACACTTTGTGCAAAAGGACGAACCAAGTGGTAAGCGATAGTAAAAAAAGGGCGATAAATAAAAGTTTGCCCAAAAAATCTGAAGAAGTAAACGCAGTAAACAAGATAGAGTTCATAACCAAAGTTCATACATGAGTTACCCGCCATTTGTCAAGATCGATTCACATGCACATCTTACAAGTGATGAACTCTACCCGCATGTAGAGGAGATTCTCGAGAGGGCGTATGAATCTGGAGTTCGTGCTATTATTAATATCAACACCGATCAGAAAACTCTGGAGCGGGGACTTCTCTTAGCAGAAAAGCATAAAGGGTATGTATTTAATACTGCTGCCACAACGCCTCACGATGTGGCAACTCTTGGAGAGCTCGATTTCCCAATTTTTAAAGAGGCTGCAGAGAGCGGAAAGCTTGTCGCTTTAGGAGAAACGGGACTGGATTACTATTATGAACACTCTCCAAGGGAGCTGCAAAAAACCTACTGCAGAAAGTATTTTCAGCTTGCGCACACCTTAGATCTTCCCGTAGTGATTCATTGTAGAAACGCCTTTGAAGATCTCTTTAGAATTGCGAGAGAAGAAAAACCTATAAACGCTGTCTTACATTGCTTTACAGGCACTGTAGAAGAGGCTAGAGAAGTTATTCTCCTGGGCTGGAAGATCTCTTGTAGCGGTATTGTTACTTATAAAAAATCAGAGGAGCTTCGAGAAGCTTTTCGTACAGTCCCACTGGATCGCTTGTTTTTGGAGACCGATTCGCCTTACCTGGCTCCGCAGAAAAAGAGAGGGAAGGTAAATGAGCCCGCATACATAAGCGAAACAGCAGAGCAAGTAGCTCTCTTACATGAAATAGCGCCTGAAGAACTCTCTCTACAAGCTGCAAAAAATTGCTGTGCGTTTTTTCGCCTATCGAGTAGTATACTGAATTGAATTAAAAAATTAGTTTTGGACAAAGCCAGAGCTTACAATTTGTGCCAGATGAAATCGGCGCTGAAGTGAGCCGCTATGGAACATAGGGCGAGTTGAAGCGGGTGCAAATTTTAAGGTTCTGGCGCAGTCGAAAACCAATTTTTGAATTTATTTCAGTATAAACTGAATTAATTATTAAAGGTGATAGGTTGGCAACATCGGCTATAAGGATCGCTTCGATCCCGAGAGAGTTTGTTTGGAAAAGGCTTCATTCTTTGATGGGTCTTTGGTTTTTGATCTTTTTAGTTGAGCATCTTTTTACCAACTCACAAGCAGCCCTCTTTTTTGGTGATGACGGTTTTTGGTTTGTGAGAAGTGTTGATTTTCTTAAAAATATCCCCTATTTGCCCGTA
>CAZBHP010000121.1:0-4899 GCA_964491795.1 uncultured bacterium
TTGTATTGGCATGAGGTATTTTGGCAAGTCGTTATGGAATCACAGGCTGGGATGAAGAAGAAGTAACATGGGCTATAGAAACATGCCTCATAGCACATTTAGAAACAGGCGGTGAATACGAACTTAAAGAGGAAAAACACATCCTTTCTCATATAAAAATTTTTCTAGAGAAACATGCATTAACCAGACTTCCCACAGATGAGGAAGATACGTGCCAGAAGAGCTATAATCAGGCTGGATTCAGTAAAAAGATTCAGGGTAAACAAGTGTACTGCATTTTCCCAGAATTCTTTAAAGAGGAACTCTGTATTGGGACGCTTTCTTTTGTAATCAAAATCTTAGATAACCATGGATGGCTGATGCGGGACTCTGATGGCTCTCCTACCAAACCCGTTCGGATCAAATACTTTAATGATGGTCAGCCTTCTCGGTTTTATTGTCTAGATGCCAGTAAGATATTCGAAAAGGAATTATAAAAATGCGTCGTTACAAACGATACAGTGATACTTGTAACGATGTAACAAATGTAACGCTTAAAAAATGAAGGAGGATCTCATGATGAGTGAAAAACAGCTCGTGGCGAATCAAAAAAATAGCTTATTGTCCTGTGGTCCAAAATCGATGGAAGGAAAGGCTATTATCTCAAACAATGCTCGCAAGCACGGTCTTCTTTCTCAGAATCTATTCATCCCAGATGATCAAAGAAAATTTTTCAATGAGTTACGGACAGCCTATATCAAAGAACTCTCTCCCCAAAGCGAAATAGAGGGCTTTATTGCTGAGCGAATTATCAGCTGCATTTGGAGATTGCATCTTTTGGCTCTGATAGAAAAAGAGAAATATGAAAAAGGGGTGAATGACTTCTTTGGAGACAAAAATCTCAATGAATCATTTCAGGGCGCGTCAGGAAATACTATGGCAATACTCTCTCGATATGAGAGATCGATAGAAAACAGCCTTTATCGAGCAATTAAAGAGCTGAGAATGCTAAAATACACGGAAATCAAAGACTTAGAAGTTGTAATACAACAGTCATAAAATGGCTTTGTTTGGAAAAAGTAAAAAGGTGGTAAATGTGAGGACGATTATACTGGCAAGGGTATCAAGCAAAGACCAAGAAGATGGGCAATCGATCCCTTCTCAAGTCAGAAGATTGACCGAATATGCCTTAAAAAAGAACCTCAAGGTAGTGCAAACTCTTCAAATTACAGAATCATCAACAAAAGAGACTCGTAAGCAGTTCAGCGAAATTCTAGCCTACATAAAGCAATCTAAAGAACCTATAGCTCTAGTTACAGACACAGTGGATCGCCTGCAACGAAGCTTCCGAGAAACACCTCTCCTTGATGAAATGCGCAGACAAGGAAAGGTAGAGCTTCATTTCCTCAGAGAGGGTTTGATAGTCAACCGAAACTCTAATAGCTCGCAATTACTGCAGTGGGACATGGGAGTGCTTTTCGCTTCTAGTTATGTCAGGCAACTGAGCGACAACGTAAAACGCAGCAAAGAGCAGAGTGTAAAAAATGGTGAGTGGATTGGTAAAGCTCCCTATGGCTACAAGAATGTTACTTTACCAACAGGCAAGAAAGTGATCGAGGTTGATCAAGAAGCAGCTCCATTTGTTGTAAAAATGTTTGAAATGTATGCAAGTGGGCTCCACTCATTCCAAACGATTGCTGATGAAATGACAAGACTTGGCTTGAAAAACAAAGAGGGCAATGAGATCACTATGAGTCGAGTAGAGATCACTCTTAAAAACCCCTTCTATTTTGGAATTATGAGAGTGAAGGGAGAGTTTTTCCCTCACAAATATCCTCCTCTTGTGTCAGAAGTTTTGTTTGATCAAGCCCAAGAGGTCATGGCGAGTCACAACAAAAAGCCTTTCCAATATGCCGCCAAACCAATCCTATTCAGAGGACTTATTTCATGTAAGCACTGTGGATGTGGAGTAACTGGTGATATCAAAAAGAAAAAATATACTTACTACAGCTGCACTAATTCAAAGAAAGTTTGCAAAAAGGATTGGGTTCGAGAAGAGGACTTACTTGCTCCTTTGATGGAATACCTAGATCGCATCCAGCTTCCTGATGCTATGATTGAGGAGATTGTCGATTATTTAAAGAAAGCTTATGCCAATGAACAGGCTTTCTTCAAAACTTCTCAAGAAGCCCTCCGTAAAGAGCTTGATTCTATTCAAAACAGGCTCTCTAAATTGGTTGATATGCACCTAGATGGGGGGATTGACTCCGAAACATACCATACCAAGCTTGAAGAGTACAAAAAACGTCAGCGAGAAATCACATCGGAGATGGAAGCTCATGTGAATGCAGACGAAACTTGTATTATCACAGCAAAAACAGTCTTGGATTTAGCAAAACGAGCGAAGGAACTCTTCGTGAGTTCGAAACTGGGTGAAAAACAGCAATTATTGAATTTTGTATTTTCGAACTTCCAATTGGAAGGAAAAAGGCTGCTTGTGACACTGCGAGAGCCGTTTTTGACCCTTACCGCACTGTCACATCAACCAGTAAGTCTCCGGCTGGAGGATTCGAACCTACGACCAATAGATTAACAGTCTACTGCTCTACCACTGAGCTAAGCCGGAATAATGAAGGGACAGTTTAACAAAAGCCTCTATTTTTAGAAAGTTTAATATGCTACTTTAGAAGAATGCTTGAACTTGACCCCCTCTCCTACTTAAAAGAAGAGTTTCCCCCTGAGAGATTTCGAAGGCTCGGGGTGCCGGAGTATGCGGTTCCGAAGACCCATTCTTCTTTCCCGGATAAACCCTTTTTTCAAGATAAGAAGGCTCTTCTAAAACAGTGGGTTTACAATGCATTCTTATTTCAGTACGGCAAAAAGGCCCCACCAAAGGCAACCGTTGTCCTTTTTACATGGGTTATCCCCGGGGGGTTTGGAGATCTGACCACCCAGGAAGAGGTGGCGTCAACGATTAGCGAGGCCTTCCCCCATCTCGATCTACAGCTCATCACCCTTTTGGAAGAAGGGGTAGAGAAATACCCAGCCTCTCGCCATCCTAACCAGACAATCATCCGGTTTAAAGGAAAAAATAGGGCTCCTATTCCTCTAGATCTTTTACGAAAAGCCTCTCTTATCATCCAAATCCCGACCTACTACCCCTACTGGGATGAGTGGAAAGATAAACTGTCTCCAGGTACGGAAATCGTCTCTGTGGGCGAGTATGGCTTTATCGATAGTCCAGACTTCCATCCGCAAACAGGGAATCTCTGTATGGGGCTGCATGCCTTGGAAAAAGGGCTTTTGCTCCCAGAGATGCCTACGCAAACAGAAAAAGCCTGCTCCTACTTTGCCTATCTTTATTCAGAAAGAGGGTTTGCGATCTATCTTCACGCCATTTTAGAGCGGGAAAAGGCTAATGACCGCGATATCTTCATGACAGCAATGCCCCCCTCTCCTCTTCTTGCGGCCCTCAAAAACAACTCTTGGGAGGGTTATGGGCTCAAAGAGATCGTTGTTTATGATGAGACCCACTCCTCTAGGATGTTGATTTCTCAAGAAGGGACAAAAAGGCTCATTATCCAAGCGGAGTCTTTCCTTCCCAAAGAGATGATCCAAAAACACTACGCCCACAAAAATAATTTCGTAGGCTGTAGAGGGGATCGCTCCTCTTCGGAGGCGCTAAGTGGAGGGGCTCTTTTTTTCTACGAAGGCCCAGACCACTCACTCCCCTTCCTCAAAGACCTCTATGAACTAGCCCGCCATTATCTCTTTGCCTACCCCACTCTCCACTCCTATCTCCAGTCGATGCTCGATAGAAAAACCGACCCCAAAACCTTAGGCCATACGATTGCCGATCTTCTTCACTATCAAGCTACCTGGGAAGGAATGGAAAAACTCTCCCTCTGGATTAAGCAAAACGCCTCTTTTAAAGAAACCCTTAAACACCTTGTTTCTGCAAAGCTTAATCCACAAAAAGGTGAGTACGAAAAGCTTTTCTCTTCTTTTCTAGACGGTCATATCTCCTTGGAAGAACTCTTAACATGTTTATAGTGTAACTATTATAAATTTCTACCGCTTTATTTCTTGAATTGGGATATCGCTAGAAGTAGATCGGATACGAGAGGGAAAAACCCATGGAACACAAGAAGATAGTGATTATCGGGGGCAGTTCGGGCATGGGGCTTGGAGCAGCAAAAATGCTCCACTCTCTTGGCCATGAAATTGTGATTGGGAGCCGTTCACCAGAGAAGCTCAAAGAAGCAATAAAAGTAATTGGCAACGCAGAAAGCCATGTTTTAGATATCACCAAAGAAAAAGATATTATCAAATTTTTTAAAACCATTGGCCCTTTTGACCACCTCATCACATCTGCCGCGGCTTTTATCATGGGACCATTTTTAAAAATGCCTCTCAGTGATGCCAAACTCTTCTTTGATAGCAAATTTTGGGGACAATATATGGCAGCAAAGATTGGTGCGCCATACATACGTAAAGGTGGCTCGATCACATTTTTTTGTGGAGTTGCTGGGCAAAGACCTTTTATGAATTTTGCGGCCGGCAGCGCGATTAACGCAGCCATTGAGGGTTTAACCCGCGCATTGGCTCTTGAACTTTCTCCTCTCCGAGTGAATGCAATTTCACCCGGCACCATTGTAACACCGGTTTGGGATGAGCTTCCTGAAAAAGAGCGTTTAAAAGAATTTGAAGAGACGGCTAAACGGTTGCCTGCTAAAAGAGTAGGACAACCTGCAGATGTTGCCGAAGCTGTCCGTTATTTAATTCAATGTGGCTATGCAACCGGATCGATTGTGTACGTGGATGGCGGAAGCCGCATTGTATAGCTTTTTAAAAAGCACATACAGTCTTAAAACCCGGTTGGCTACTTATTCGCCCTTAGCACTGAGCGAACCAATTAAG
>CAZBHP010000122.1:0-2654 GCA_964491795.1 uncultured bacterium
GCTTCGAACCCCCAACCTGCGGCTTTGGAGACCGCTGCTCTACCAGCTGAGCTACACACCCAAAACCAAATTTAAAGCTTAAAGGGAGAAAAGAGTTTTCTTTTCTCCCTCTATAAATTCTTTACTTTATGATCTTCGAAATAGTTCCGGCACCAATTGTTCTGCCACCCTCACGGATCGCAAAACGCATACCGTCTTCCATAGCTACAGGAGCAATCAATTTCGCTGTAATGCGAACGTTATCACCCGGCATAACCATCTCTACACCTTGTGGAAGGTTTACAGTACCTGTTACATCGGTTGTACGGAAGTAGAACTGTGGTCTGTAACCTGAGAAGAACGCTTTGTGTCTACCGCCTTCTTCTTTAGTTAAGATGTAAACTTCAGCCTCAAATTCGCTGTGTGGAGTGCAAGTACCAGGAGCTGCAAGCACCATACCACGCTCAACGTCATTTTTCTCAACACCACGTAGAAGAACTCCAACGTTCTCTCCAGCGCGTGCTTCATCAAGAACCTTATTAAACATTTCAAGGCCTGTTGCTACAACGTCTTTAGTTTGTCTTAAACCAATAAGCTGTAGTTTATCGTTCACCTTAATAACGCCTCTCTCCACTCTTCCTGTCGCAACAGTTCCACGACCTGAGATAGAGAAAACGTCTTCAATAGACATAAGGAATGGTTTTTCCACATCTCTTTTAGGAGTTGGGATTTTTTCGTCTACGATTTGAAGAAGTTCTTCAATCTTTTGCTCGTAATTTGGATCGCCTTCAAGAGCTTTTAGAGCTGATCCACGTACAATAGGGACATCTTTAAAGCCGTTAGCTTCTAAGAGCTCAACTAATTCCATCTCTACGAGATCAAGAAGCTCTTCATCACCTTGACCAATCATGTCGCACTTGTTAATGAAAACAACAATAGCAGGAACACCTACTTGTCTTGCCAAAAGAATGTGTTCTTTTGTTTGCGGCATAGCACCATCAGTTGCAGCTACAACGAGGATAGCTCCGTCCATTTGAGCCGCACCAGTAATCATGTTTTTAACATAGTCAGCGTGACCAGGGCAGTCTACGTGAGCGTAGTGGCGATTTTTTGTCGCATACTCTACGTGACTGGAGTTGATCGTAATACCTCTTGCTTTTTCTTCAGGCGCATTGTCGATTGAGCCGTAGTCTCTATAAGAGGCTCCGCCGTGTTTAGCTAAAACCTTAGTAATCGCCGCTGTAAGCGAAGTCTTTCCATGGTCTACGTGCCCAATGGTACCGACGTTAACGTGAGGTTTATCCCTTTTAAATGATTCTTTTGCCATGTAATCGTTCCTCCGAAAAGACGTAAAATTTTGTTAACTTTTTGCCCAAGACAGGAATCGAACCTGCGACCACTTGCTTACCATGCAAGTGCTCTACCTCTGAGCTACCCGGGCCGAATTCCAACCCATTCTTGGGCTTCTTTTTCGGCTACCAACTACTCTACACACCTATAAAACATCGGTTAAGAGCCATTTCTGCTACCAAAAAAGAAGAATGCTGTAAACTATAGCCCTCTTTTTTAAAAAAAGCAAGAAACAATTCGTAATTTAACGTTGTCTGTAGGTAATTCTCCCTTTTGTCAGATCGTAAGAGGACATTTCCACCTTAACTCTATCCCCTACGAGGACACGAATATTTTTCATTCGCATCTTCCCGCATAGGTGAGCTTTTATCTCCACGCCGTTCTCTAAGGCCACTACAAAAGTCATATTTGGAAGAAGCTCTTTAATGATGCCTTCTATCTCTAACGTGTCTTCTTTCTTTGACATAACGCTCGTTGCATTTTATAATGGTTGATCATTCGATTGGGTTGCCGTATATTATAGAGAAAACAACCTAATCTCTTCAAAGAAAAAATTTTTAAATATTTTTTTATGGAAAGTTGTCTACACAAACAGAGTAGTCTTTGGAAAATTTTTCAACCATGCCTGACTCCTGAGGCTAAATATGAAAAGCTTATTAATCTAGGCATCTCCCTCCCTCCTTTGCCAGCTGAATATAAGGTCAAAGAAAATCTTGTACACGGTTGTCAAAGTAAAACTTATCTTACGGCAGAACTAAAAGATGGTTTTATTTACTTCATGGCGGATTCAGACGCCCTTATTTCAAAAGGCCTAGCAGCCCTTCTTATCCAAATTTATAACGAGGAGCCCCCTCAAGCTCTTTTTCTTTGCCCCCCAACTATCTTGCAAAAACTTGATATTTTACCCCTTCTCTCCCCTCTTCGCTCTAACGGACTTAAAGCTATCTATAAGAAAATGCAGGAAGCCGCCGCTAATAAAATTTCTTAACAAGACCTAAGAAATTGCCTAAGGGTGAAAAAGATCATCCTGCACACCGCCAGTAACCTCTACCCTTCCTTCTCCCAAATAAAGAATATCATGTTCAAGACGTAACCCAAATTCGCCCGGGAAATAAAGGGCTGGCTCAACGGAATAACAAGTATTACTCAAGAGAATTCTTTCATCAAAGGACTCAAAACTGTCTAGATTAGCCCCCCTACCGTGCAATTCGCTATCAATACTGTGCCCAAGCCTGTGAAGAATATTATCTTTGTAACCTTTACTTTCTAAATAAGAGCGCACCACTGTATCCACATCAGCCCCACGTGGTAAAGAATGCTCTTCT
>CAZBHP010000122.1:2664-4835 GCA_964491795.1 uncultured bacterium
ATACCGAACCGCTATCTTTTGCGCCTCACGCACATGGAAAAATGCCTCTTTGATCTTTTGTTTACAGTCTAAAGAAGCCCGTACACGCGTAATATCTCCATACACACCATGAGGCCCTTTTTTCTTACACCACAAATCAATTAAAAGAAAATCACCCATGGCTATAAGATCGCCTCGCCCCTTGGGGCTATAGTGCGGAGAAGCGCTGTTAGCACCTCTAGCCACAATAGGGGGATGATTAGTCACACACCCAGCCTCAGCAATCTTTTTTACAATAAAATCCTGAACCTCTCCTTCATAGACATCTTTTCGTTCATCTAGAGACGCATCTACAAAAACAAACGCTTCCTTCACAATTGCATCAAGAACACGACCAGCCTCTCTTTGAGCCTCTTTTTGAGCTTCCGTCAAAAGAGAGAGGGTCTTTTGAATAAGAGATGCTGACGAAACAACTTCTATCCCCTGCTCTTTGACAAACGCTAAGCTCCCTGCATCTACAAGAGAGAGCTGTGGGAGAGTAAATGATACTTCCATGGCAACTACCCCATGGACAGTACTCTTCAATAAGGCGCCTAATTCCTCTCTACGACTATAACTTTTAACTTTCCCAGGTAGCTGATCTAGCACATGCATTTCGATCTTATGAACAATCTTCACAGGCTCGCCTCTACAAGGGATCCAGTAGAAAAATCTTCGAGTTACATGTGAGGAAGGAGGCATCCCCAAAACTTCCCAAACCAGAGGGTTTTTCCCATGAAAGTCATAGAAAAGCCATCCATCAATTCCCTCTTTCTGAAGATGCGCCTGAATTAATGGTATAGACATTGAATAATACTCGATGCGGCAATTGTTCTAGATAGCTGAAACGGCTCTTCCATAACAGCTAAAAGAAATGGGATGCTGTCGCGGTTTCCAATAAATCCAAGAGCTTCTAAGATGGTAATCTTTTTATCCCAGCTCATCTTTGGGTACGCCTCTTCTAAAACAAGCCTCACCTCTTGATCTCCCCCATGAAATGCTAGGGCAAGGGCTGCTTGCACACGCATCTCTTCTTCAGGATCTGAAAGAAGAGCTCGTATAAGATCTGCCGCCTCTAAATCTCCTTCTTCTAACACAAGCATAGAAGCTGTTCCGATCACTCCCCAAATACGATTATGAAGAAAAGAGCGTACCAATTCCCCTGCTTTGTCATATCCAGCAATACAGAGGATGTTTAAAAGACGAAGCCTTGTTAATTGATCGACTTCCTTCGGATACGAAGGAACATGCGGCATATGGCGTACTTTGCTCGGGACTAAAGAAGTAAACATAGGGTAGCTATTCTGCGTCCACATAAGTTGCCCTTTTTCTTCCGTAATAAAACTTGCTAGAAAAGGAGCTACGTCATTGTATCCTCCCCCATTTTTCAGTAAAGCAAGTGATAAGTTGACCTTTACGAAAGAGTCTCTTACTTCTTTAAAGAGCGAATAGATAAAAGGAGTCATGTGTTTGCCGCCAGCGCCTAAGGCCGTTGCTGCAAAACAGGCCTCTTCTTGATCGTTAGAGAGGATATACTTCTTCAAGACGCTTTTTCCCATTTCTTCATCAAATCCTAAAGAGAGCCAGGCAGATAGAATCACAACTCCTGGATGCACATCCTCTAAAAGCTTAGGCAACTCTTTCTCTAGCTCTCTCCGATGGCTCACTGCTAAGGGCATAGTACCTAGAAAAGCCAGGACTCACATGCGAACATCGGGGGAAGAGTCATGTAAAAGAGGAAGGACTTTAGGCACATACTCTAAAGCGCCAAAATGGTCTACAAAAGCAACCCCAAGCCTTCTTAAGCCGCCTCGTTTATGAGTCAGCAAAAGATCAAGGTCTTTTTCAGTAATTTTTTCTTGTATTTGCAAAAGAGACTGAATGGCAGAGGCTTTTTCTTCTTGGTTTGCAGATTTACTTGCCACAATGTCTTTAAGAAAAGGAATCCCTTCTACAAGCCTCATAGCACCGAGAGCCTGTACAATCTCTCCCCTCACAAACCAATCCTTCTCTTCACGAGAAAGTCTAATCACCTCTTTTTGCAAAGAACGATCATTATAAGAGTCACAAAAGCGGACAGCAAAACCACGCAGGAGGGTATTGGCAGATAAGAGAGCTATATGAAGAGTTGCAACAGCTCTAGCATCTTTAGT
>CAZBHP010000123.1:0-4826 GCA_964491795.1 uncultured bacterium
AGGGATGTGGTTACATAAAAAGAAGCAAACTAACTTTCTATGGAAATGTCCAAAGCCGATCCTACATATCCTGTTCCCCCTTTGCGTGAGATATTTTAGCTAGATAGTTGCTGCTTTACAAAAACGGTTAAAGGCTATATAAAATAAAAGATGTTAGGTTTTATATCTATCCTTGGGGTTTCACTCTACGCTATCATCGGCGGACCCTCTGTCGGGAAAACCTCTATTATTCAAGCGCTCAAGAAAAAAGGTGAAGTTGTTTCGGAAGAAGCTGCAACTGACATCATTTTGGAAGAGAGGAAAAAAGGTAATCTCACTCCCTGGGCAGAAGAAGGCTTTGAGGTGCGCATCTTCGAAGAGAAGGTTAAACGGGAAAAAGAAGCTTCCCAGCAAGCTCTACTGAGCGGAAAAGAAGCTGTCTTTATCGACCGCGGCCTTCTAGATTCTCTCCACTATCTAGAAGTTAACAAGAAAGAAAAAAGCAAAGAATACGAGATGATTGCCTCTATCTTAAAAGAGCTCAACGCAACCAATCGCTACGATGCGATCTTCTACATCGAGCCTTATAATGGCGACAGCTTTAATAGCACAGTCACTGAACACCGCCACGAAGATACGCAAGAAGCCAAACGACAGGCTGAAGAGATTAGAAAAATCTACGCCAAAACCGATATGCCGCTTATTAACGTCCCTCCCCACATGAGCCCTGACGAGCGAGCTAATTTTATCCTCCAAAAAGCAAAAGAGCGCTCCAAGAGCGCCCTCACAAAATAGATTCCAAGCATTCCGGTTACTCGCTACAGTTGTTTTTCATTGACGATTTTTTATTATTTAATTCTAATAATTTTTTTGTTAACTTGATTGAAATGTCATTTGGTCAAAAATTAATTCTGTTTATGTTGTTGGGGAGCCAATCTTGTTTCGCTTTTCTCTCTATAAACAGCTGGTGTCTCCCTTATTACGCATACAATCAGTGTTCTCAGCAATTTTTAAGGGCAGCCGAACAGCCTTTCGTTTATGAAAGTAACCTAGCCCGGCAGATTCTGTGTTTTCATCAATTTGATATTACAGATTATTTAGAAAATCCGGCATGGTATAGCGCGATGGAGCAAAGAGATTGGGTTAAAGGAATCTCGTTAATCCTTGCAGGCCTTATTTTAGTGCGCTACCCTCCGCCTTTCCGCAACTGGGGAATCGCCTTAATTTACGCTGGCATTTCTTGTATTGGAAACGAGTATTATGATTTAATCATAGATTATCTCATAGACAAAGGCCTTATCGGTAGTGAAAGTATGATTGAGGATTTAAAGGGTTAGTTATGCTTGTATCAATTGGGATAAAAATTTTAATTGTCTTGTTTTTTGTCGGCACCCTTTTATTGTGGGGTTGGATCTTGAAAACTTTTGCGACCCTTTTTCAGAAACACTGGTCGCAGTTAACTTCATGGCAACAACTCTTTATTGCAGCCTTCTCTTTTCTCGCTCTTTCGTGTGGCCTAAAGGCGCTAGACATCACAACGAAATATCTAAACTACTTATTCTAAATTACTAGAAGAGTTTTGGAATTTAAAAGACTATAAGATCTAGAGCAAAGTGATAGCCAATGATTTTAAAACCGTGGTTTAGATAAAGTCTATGAGCATCATGACGTTGAGGGCCACTATCTAGATGGACTTGATCACAGCCTGCTTTTTTCGCTTGATTGATGACCCATTTTAAAACATGAGTCCCATAGCCGTTTTTTCTATGTGACGACTCAGAAATCAGATCATCTAGATAGAGAACTTTTCCCCAAGCTAAGAACTCTAAGAATCTATAGCCGGCGAGTGCTTTTACCTCACCCCTTTCTTGGATATAAGCCAAATAATAACCTTCTTTAAGTTGACGCTCTACTTGGCTTACAAATGCCTCTTTGGAGACAAGATGAGGCCGAAGTTGTAGCATCACGTTGTAGCAGGAAGCAATCGCATCTCTATCAGTTGCTAATTGTACAACCGGCAAAGCTAGAGAGCTGTGGTCCATGATTCTAATCTCCATTTGTTAGATTCGGGCCAGTTTTGAAGAATGAAACGTTTTTGGCCACTATAGATTGCGCAGTGATTTGTACCATAACGTTTAATGGATCGGCTATATTTTTTATAAACCATGGATTCCAGTGGCTTTTGTCTTCTCCTAAATACTTGGCTAAAAACCGATGAAGACGACTTACATCTACAGGATACATTGCTGAGACACCACGAATACCTACATGTTTGAGAATACCTTGATGAACATCAAACTCTACAACACTTACAGCACATTGAGGCTTTTTTCTTAACCGTTTAATGAAGCTATCATTTTCCATTCCAAACATCCACAAAGAAGACATCTCCCAGGTAAACCAGACTGGAGAATCTCTTGGCTCTCCCTTCTCAGTAACTGTTGAAAGAGATGCCATAAGAGGCTGTGAAAGCACAACCTCTATGGGGAAATCTTTTTGTAGGTAAATTTCCATGAAGTTTCCTCTAACTAAAGCTATTCCGCTTGGGCGATATATTCCCCTTCCAGCTCTGCCACACGCTCTAGAATGAAGTCGGCGCGCTCTTGGGGGGTGCAATTGCCTGGAACGATGATGACGTTTGGAAAGTTTGAGGTGTAGACTTTATGAGTAAGAAGTGAGATGCGGTCTGCCTCTGCTTGGTCTTCATGGCGCACTTTTGTTTGTTCAATTGATTTCTCTGAGTCGAAAGGGAGAACATAGAAGACGGCCTTGTAATAATCAGGGTGGGTAATCTCTCTCATCATGTGATCAACGACTTTATAGCCATTGGTCTCTTTTTGGTTACGCAGCTCTGTGTAGACATAACCATCCAAAATGCCCCGATCGGTAAAGATGCGCCCTTTACCGTGATCTCTTGCAGAGCACTTGGCTTCTTCTTCTCTTTTTAAATGGAGACAGAGGACATCAGGCTGGAAGTATTCATCAGCCCAGGGAGCTTCAATCCCACTTGCTTGTTGATTTGCGATATAATCGGTTGCGGCCTCTTGAGTGATTATTTCTTCTTTTTCTTGGAGGGCCTGGATAATTGATGTTTTACCAACTCCGGGACCACCAACGATTGCGTATACAGAAACTGCAAGACCTACTAAAAAACTCATTTACTCCTCCATTTTCATGTTGTGCGTGACAATATCAATATCTTCTAAATTTTCTAGCCATTCAAAGAGGGCGAGATTTTTCTCTCGCGTCTCTTGATCGCACGCAATCCACAATTTAGGAATCATTTCAAGTTCCGCTTCCAGACAAGAATAGCCTTTTTCTTCTAGAACTTCTTTAACAGCATACAAAGACTCAACAGGGGTTGTAACAATAAAACAAGAGTCTATCTCTTCAAAATCATCCGCTCCTGCATCTGAAATTACGGCAAAAAGAGTATCGCTATCTACCCCCTCTTTCGCCACTTGGATAACCCCTTTACGATCAAATTGGTAACTAACAGAGCCGGGAGCTGCAATTACACCGCCCCGTTTATTCGTTGCAATACGAAGATCTGATGCTGTTCGGTTTTTGTTATCTGTTAACCCTTCACAAAGGATCCCAACCCCTCCGTGCCCGTAGAGCTCATAGGTGACATCAGCGTAATCGGAGGTCGTCGCATTTGTCGCTTTTTTGATGTTTCTATCGATGTTATCTTGAGGCAAATTAACCGCTTTTGCTTTTTGTAAGACTAATCTTAATCTCGCATTAGACTTGGGATCAGCTCCGCCTAACTTAACCGCAGTGATTAACTCTTTGGTGACTCGTGAAAAAACTTTACCTTTTTTAGCATCAGCTCTTTCTTTTTTATGTTTAATATTTGCCCATTTGCTATGTCCGGCCATGAGATCCCTCTATCGTAAATTCTTTTGCATCATAATTTTAGAATGGTAATTCCCCGCTGCATCTTTGAGAAACTTTTCGTGTTTTGCATAGTCTTGAAACCCTTTACGACGATAGAGGTTATAAGCAGGATTGCCTTCATATACCTCTAAATGAAGAAGGGTAATCCCAAACTCTCTTGCTTTTTCCGCAATATAATCTAAAAACCTGCCTCCAACGCCTCGGCCTCTATAATGCTCATTAATAAGAATCGCAAAAAGAGCCTGGTGCTTTAGCTTATAGAAGCTATTTACATACAAAATCGACATTCCCACAGGCTTTCCGTTGACTTCAGCTGCAAAAGCGGTATGCTGGCGAGAAAAAATTTCCCAAATCTTGACAGCATCGTCAACCTCTCTCTGATTGCTCATGGGAAACCAATTTAGTACAACAGGATCCATTAACCACTCTTTTAAAAGAGGCATATCTTCATCTTTAAGGAGCCGGAAGGAGACTTCGTGATCTTTATACTGCTCTCTCATAGGTTTGCCTCTAAAATAACACGGGCATGGAAGCCATCATCGAGATGGGCAAAGTTTTCTTGTCGTATGATCTTTTTGAAATCGTATTTCTCTAAAAGAGGGATCAGAGGACAGTGATCATAGACTTCTACGTGAATCGATTCCAATCGAAATCTTGTTTTAGCAAGGTGCTTACAATTCTTAATTAACGACCCCCCTATTCCTCTTCTCTGAAATCTAGGGTCTACCACGATGTAGAGCATACAAAGATGGGCTACCTTTAGGTAAGGCATAAGATACAAAGTCGCAATTCCAACCGGCTCTCCTTGATAAGTCGCAGTCAGACTGCAATTGTAACGGGCAAAACCGATCCAGTTACGAACAAATAAATCGACATCTTCAGGGGTCGACGGAGGAAACCAGCGACCTACCTCCGGAATTAAAATCAAACTTTTGAGAACTGCCTCA
>CAZBHP010000124.1:0-225 GCA_964491795.1 uncultured bacterium
AAAAGATTCTGATAAATCTTAAGGGGAGCCTTAGGAAAAAGTTTTATGAATTTAGAAGTCATCGCTAAAGAAGCTGTCCTCAAAGTGGGTAAGATCCTAAGAGAGGGATTTTACACAGAATTTTCTATTAAAGAGAAATCTGGCTTGCAAGACCTTGTCACCTCTTTTGATCTCAAAGCAGAACAGATGTTGAAAGAGGCTATTAGAGAAAAGTTTCCCTCTCAC
>CAZBHP010000124.1:235-4817 GCA_964491795.1 uncultured bacterium
AGGGATTGAGGGAGATGTAGAAAATGAAATTACGTGGATTATGGACCCAATCGACGGCACTTGGAATTTTGCCAAACAGATCCCCTCTTTTTGCACCTCTTTGAGCGCTTATCATAAAGGCGAAGTTCTTTTAGGAATCTCTTTTGATCCAATTGCAAACGAATTTTTTATGGCCCAAAAAGGGAAAGGGGCCTTTATGAATGGCAAAAAGATCCATGTTACTTCTACAAACAACTTACATGCAGCTGGCATCTCTGTCAGAGCTTTGGTTGAGTTAGATCACCTTCACCAAGTAGCGATGATACGAAGATCGGGCTCTAGCCTTCTCGATATGTGTTATGTCGCTAAAGGATCACTCGATGGATTTATCGAATGGAACCTCTCAGTTTGGGACTTTGCAGCCACTATGCTTCTTATAGAAGAAGCGGGGGGCAAAATTACAGACCCTCTTGGAAAAAGACCTATCTTAGAACCTGGCAAAAAATACACCCTTGTTGCGAGCAACGGACATTTACATGAGGAACTACTGGGATGGATATCGACGGCAAAAAAATAGCCTCTACGATTAAAGAAGAGATTCAGAAAGGGATTCTTAAAAACCATCTTAAACCTGGGCTTGCCTTTGTTTTGATCGGAGATGATCCCCCTTCACAGACCTACGTGAAGATGAAGGAAAAGGCTTGTTTACAAGTTGGTATCCACTCAAAGAAAATCGAGCTTCTTGAAACTGTTTCCGAAAAAGAGCTTCTAGATCTTATAGCCTCCTTGAATACAGACGACCGCTACCACGGCATTCTAGTACAGATGCCCCTTCCTAAACATCTAGACCCCGCAAAAATTCTCTCAGCTATCTCTCCTCATAAAGACGTGGACGGTTTTCATCCCGTAAATGTCGGCAAAATGATCATTGGCGATCCTTCAGGCTTTCTTCCTTGCACCCCTTTTGGAATTATTAAGCTTTTAGAGGCTTACAATATCAAAACTCAAGGTAAACGGGCCTTGGTTATCGGGCGAAGCTTAATTGTAGGCAAACCCATCGCTCATCTACTCTCTCAAAAAGGGCCTTCTGGGGATGCGACCGTTACCATTGCGCATAGTCACAGCAAAGACCTTAAATCTCTAGCCCTAGAAGCCGACATCGTGATTGCAGCTCTAGGCAAACCTTGTCTTATCACAAAAGATATGATCAAACCAGGAGCCGTTGTGATCGACGTTGGCATCAACCGTTTGGGTGATCGTATCGTAGGCGATGTCGATTATGAGGGGGTCTCTCAAATTACCTCTTATATCACCCCTGTCCCAGGAGGCGTAGGCCCTATGACTA
Source organism: uncultured bacterium (assembly GCA_964491795.1). Taxonomy (GTDB): domain Bacteria; phylum Chlamydiota; class Chlamydiia; order Chlamydiales; family 2-12-FULL-49-11; genus JAFEGE01. Next base: position 1,560 of record CAZBHP010000124.1, read on the forward strand.
TTGCTATGCTCCTTTACAACACTTACCTTAGCTGTAAAAGGTCGACCCATGATGCACGTATGTCTCATTCTTCTTAGTCTTTTCAGCACCCTTTTTGGATCTACCAAAGAGTTACTAAAAGAAGAACTTCTAAAAATATTACAAGAGACAAACACAGCGGGGATGACCTTTGCTATCGTCTATAAAGACGGCACTATCTGGACAGAAGGACTTGGTAAGGCCGATCTTGTAAATGATAGAATGGTCTCCTCTGAGACACTCTTCCGCGTAGGTTCGACATCGAAGTCTTTTGTAGCTTTGTCTGTTCTAAAACTTGTAGAGGAAGGGAAACTTTCTCTTGAAGACCAAGTCCATACACTCGCTCCAGAGGTGGAATTTAATAATCCCTGGGAAGCAACCGATCCTGTCCGTATCGTCCACCTCTTAGAACATACTGCTGGCTGGGATAATATGCACCTTCGAGAGCTTGCCAAAGATGCAGAAGGGATGAGCTTATTAGAGTCGTTTGACTTTCATCCAAAGTCAAGAATTTCGAGGTGGAGACCAGGAACGCGCACTGCCTATTGTAATTCTGGACCTCCCGTTGCCGCCTATATTGTGGAAAAAATCACCGGACAGAAGTTTGAAGATTATGTTCGGGAAAACTTTTTTATTCCGATTGGTATGGACACTGCCACCTATTTTCAACCCGCAAGAGATCTCCTTACAACCTTGTATCACAAAGATGGCAAAACCCCTTACGAATACTGGAATATCCTCTATCGCCCAACTGGCTCGCTCAACGCTTCAGCCCAGGATATGGCTCGCTATCTTCTTTTTTATCTCAATAGAGGAAAAGTAAACGGTAAAACTGTCATCCCCTCTCATGCTATTGACCGGATGGAAAATCCACGGACAACTTGGGCAGCGGAAGAGGGTCTAAAAGCTGGCTATGGCTTGTGCAATTTTTGGAGTATTTACGAGGGCTTTGTCTACCATGGCCATGATGGTGCAGTCAAAGGAGGACTTACCCAACTCGATTACAAAGATGATGTGGGTTATTTTTTTAGTTTAAATTCAAGCAGTGGAGTTGCTTTTGAGAAAGTTGGCAAGCTTATTCGCGCCTATATTACAGATGGAAAAACTCCACCACCACTTGCACCTCTTGAGCCTCTTGGCGCACATGTTACTGATTACTCCGGATGGTATGAACTCGACTCTCCTTTAACTCAGTCTCTCTACTTTCTCACACGTCTCACATCTATGAGTTATATCTCTTTCACGGGCAACCAAATGAATCTGGTTTCTTTCGCAGGCAAAGGGATTTTTTTCTCTGTGGGAAATAACGAATTTCGATTTGCCCCCAAAAAAAGCCCTCACGATCCGGTAGCCACTGCTAAACTTTTAGAGCCCAATAAAGAAGGGCGCTTTATACAGATAGGTGAAGGTATGGTGACGATAAAAAAAATTCCCATCTGGATGGTCATTTTACAGATAGGTGCCATCGCTTTTATTTCGTTATCGATAATCTCTCTTTTCCTCTATGCCCCTTTCTGGATCTTCAATAGAAAAAAATGGGATCCCATCCGTTTTTCCCCTTACTTACAGCACTCATTTTTCTCTCTATCCCTCTTGTCTGGTATTTAGCCGAAATGCACTTCATTTCACGCATGGGAAACTTAACCCTGTGGTCCTTTTCCCTCTTTATACTCACTCTTCTCTTTCCCCTAGCGGTCTTAGCTACCCTATTCGTTATCAAGAAAGCACCTAAAAAATCGGTTAGAACTTATGCGCTTGTGGTTACATCGGCTTTTCTTATAGCTTCGGTGTATCTTACTTATTGGGGTTTTGTTGGCGTAAGAACCTGGGCTTAAATAGAGTTAAACGCTATGATCACTATCGCTTATATCTTCTTGATCACTTTCTGGAGTTACACTCAGTTCTAATACATAAACTTTTCTCCAGTTTTCTATAGTCTCCAGAGCTGCAACTCTACCCAACTCTTCGGCTAGCCTTTTAGCGACATCTAAGTGTTGAATTTTTTTATGGAAAGAGAGTCTAGGTAAACGAGAAGTCCAAAAATGCATCTGAATCTCAGCATCTTTTCTCATGTAAATATTATCAGCCGCATGAAAGCGTGGAGCCGAAGCCTTAAACTTTTTCACAGCTTCAGCAAAACGGTGTGATAGCAAAGCTGTTCTCCCTTCAACCAATAAAAGATACCCTCTCGTATTGTCTATATCTTTATCTTTTAAAAACCCTTCGCCTACGGTTTCAAAGGTTAAAGAAGCCCTCTTAAAACGCCTTGTAGCTGAATCAAAATCTCCTGCTGCAAAGGCGGCTCTTCCTGAAATTACACAGCCTCTAGCTAGCGCAAGCTCAGCGCGAGCCTCTTCCCCTATATCTCTAAATAAACGTGCTGCGACTTCACATGTTAAGTAAGCTCTTGCAAAATCTCCTTCATGTGCTTGACATTGAGCTTTTTTTTCCAAGTCTGTTGCAACTCTAAAACTGGCAGCAGCCGACAAAGGCAAGACAACCTCCATAACAAACACTCCGAATAAAATTATTTATACTATAACTTAGATGTTTTTTAATATTGAGCGTATAATTGTATAGCATAGTTAAAATTCATAATAGTTATACATTTTTTTAATTTTTTTCTCCACTTAACTTAAAAGAAATGTTTTGCTAAGATCTTCGCAAAAATTAATTTTGGATGATTATGACTTTAAAAATTGGAATACAATATCATTTAAATTCTGACCAAATTGCATCTCAAGGCATTATGCCCAACGGAGCTTCTCTTTCATATCCTGGCTCTCGATTTTCTTTGCGGCTCTGTCGGAATACAGGTACAGAACGAACATGGGAAGTTATTCGCACAACAGACCCTGCTGAAATAATTATCCCCAAAGTTTGTGGCATCACCAAAGCCCACTTCACCTTTAGTTGGGCTGAACTTAAAGCGCTGGGTGTTTTTAGAAAAGACCAAATAATTCGAACTCTGAGAAAAGGATTCGAAAACTGTAGATTTCAAGTTATCCCTTACTTCGATCCAACCGGTGCTTTTAAAGCTACTTCCTACACACTAATTGTATTGAATACATCGAAAGATTTAATGGAATAGCTTGTTTATAGTCTTTTAAGTTATAAATTACATGTTTTAACTCGCCTGCATCTCTTATTTTTCATCCGTCTGCATCGGCCCTGTTTTTAACAGTGGCCTTCTTTGACGTCGACCTTCGGTCTGATAAAAAGTAAGAGCGCATTCTTCGT
>CAZBHP010000125.1:0-4781 GCA_964491795.1 uncultured bacterium
CTAAAGCTTGATCAAAGATGATTTCTGCAGGCACCCTCGAATCTGAACAAGTGACAATAATGGCAAAAGGAGCCTGACCCTGAGCTACTGCCATTCTCTTTGCGGCCCAATCTTCATGGCAGACAGTAGTAGAGGTGACATAGCGTTGATTACCTTCCCTTAGTCTTTCTAACGGGTCTTCTGCAGCGTAAACCACAAGGGGAGTTATAAAAATAAGGGGTAAACACGCCCTTTTGAAAACAGACAGTTTAGATGATATCAGGCTAGCTAACATACTAGATAAAACTCCGTGTAGGTTAAATCAACCCGATATCTGAAATGAGCTCTTTTGTCAAACTCTCAAAGATGCATCAAGAACTATTAAATTGTCTGGTAAAAGCAGAGTCTAACTGCTTTACAACACTTTTTTAATGAGTGTCCCTTTTAGAAAAAAGAGCAAGAGGGCAACTGGAAAAAAGAAAATGGCCCAGAAGTGGAGCCAAAAGCGGTTTCCATCATATTCCCAGTAAATCATCTCTCGACTTGAAACATAAGAGGTACGACTTAACAAAACGAGCCCAATAGGGAGAAATAGTATAAACCAGATAACAAGCCAGACTTTAGAGTAAGGATACTGAAGGCGAAAACTAGTTTTTTCCATAACTTGAGTAAACATAAAACCCCTTTTTTGACCATCTCTCTTCTATAAAGCTTAAAGTCAGCTAGATAGAGAGGATCGACTATAGCAAATTGCCGACTTGGGGGAAATAAAAAATAAATCTTAAGACTTTAATTGTAATTATCTTAGAGGAAAACCACCTAATTCTGGAGCTGTGAATCGCGAAAAAATTTAGCTATCTCCTTTTTTGTGACTAACCCTTGGGCAACTCTTAGAATCAGCTCTTGATACTCTATGTCAGGAATAGCAAAAGTTTTCTTATAATTTGAAGCAAAGAAAACCATTGCGATCATTGATGCGGTACGTTTATTACCATCCACAAAGGGATGATTTTGGATAATATGAAAAAGATAAGCCGCCGTTTTATCAAAAATGGTTCGATGTAAATCTTTTCCATCAAAATGTGCTTTTGGCATCTCTAATGCTGATCTTAACAGCCCTTCATTTAAGATCCCTTTCCTTCCCCCGTATTCATCAATCAAATGATCATGGACTTCAATCACATATTGGTAAGTAACGTAATGAATCACAAATCCGCCAAGTTTTGCATAAGTTTCTTATGTTTCTTATTTAACTCTTTGAATTTTTCGCGAAACTCATCAAGGTTAACGTCTATCACAGACTGGATAACAAGTCCACCACTAGGGTTTACTGAAATTTGAAAGACAGCATCTTCCGGAATTCCGGCAGCTTCTAAAATAGCTTTATCCACTACTATTGCCCGACTATTACCATGCTTGATTAATCTTTTTAACATAAAAACCCTTCTAGTTCCGTATACACAATGTTACTACGGGCCATGCAATTCAAACCAGGTTTTTTATAACCTATTTGTTTTCAAAGGGTAAAAAATAGCGTATTTCTGAAAATCTGAGCTTATGAGTCTGTATTAAGCTCGATATGACTCAAGTGCAAGGCAAAAGTGGAAGTCTAACAAAAAAATCTGGTATTGGAAGAGAAAGTCTCTATAATATTCTTTCAGAAAGAGGCACTTCCAAAGGAGAAGCCATGAAACAAATCATAGCTATCGGCGGCGGCGGCTTTTCTAAATATGGAGAATACTCACCAACTAATAGCCTTATTGAGAAGTATTGCTTGCAACAGACAGGCAAAAATTGCCCAAATATTCTCTTTATCCCTACAGCCAGCGGTGAATCGGAAAAATATATCATTGATTTCTACCGCTTTTTTGGACAATTAGATTGTAAACCTTCTCATCTCTCCTTATTTGATCTCCCATCCTCTGATTTAGAATCTTTTATTCTTGAAAAAGATGCAATCTACGTGGGTGGAGGAAACACTAAAAGCTGCCTTGCTCTTTGGAAAGAGTGGAACCTGGACATTTACCTCAAAAAAGCTTGGGAAAAAGGTGTGGTGCTATCTGGTATCAGCGCCGGAGCCAATTGTTGGTTTGAAGAATGTGTTACAGATTCTATACCAGGAGATCTGACCTCTTTGAAATGTCTAGGTTTTCTGAAGGGTAGCTGTTGCCCTCACTATGATGGAGAAAAAAATAGACGCCCTGCCTACCACAGGTTAATAGAAGAGGGGGAAATTATGGACGGTTTAGCTATAGATGACCACGTAGCTTTGCACTATATTGAAGATCGATTAACTTATATTGTGAGAGCCAATCAGCACGGCTCAGCCTATAAAGTCGAAAAGAAAGGCTCAAAAGTTCATGAAGAAAAGTTGGACTCCGTTTTTATCGTTAATATAGGCTGAATTTTATAGTCTTTTGAGTTGCCAGCTCGAACTGTTTCTGAACAACTCTTCTCCCATACAAATTTCTTGATAACAAAAGCACTGTTCCCAATAATCCCCCTCTAGAGGGCCCAGTCATGAAAATTCAATTTACTATTTTTGCTTTAGCAATAGCTACAAACCATCTTTTTGGGAATTCTTCTTCCCCCTATCAATGCAAAATGTCGGGAGACACACTAGAGGCCGACATCATCGTCATTGGTGGAGGAGCAGCTGGTTGCATCTTGATGAGCGAGCTGTCACAAAATGGCCAGTTTTCCGTGTTGGGAATAGAGGGAGGGTTCAATTTAACAACCGATCCAGCAATAGAAGCTGTGGGCCTTCCAGCATTTTTATTGGCGGGAACAGGAAAAGCCCAGTATTTTTGGCCAGGATGGAATCAAAGCTTACCTATGCCTGGGCTAAATGGACGAACAAGTGATTGGACAACGGGGATGATATTGGGCGGAGGCTCATCGATTAATGGTTTATACTTTGGTCGAGGGACAAACGCTGTCTATTCACGCTGGGAAGGGATTTCTGGGAGCTCTAATTGGAGCCTAAATAACATTCTCACAACCTTCAAAGCTCTTGAGAACTACCAAGGCTTGACGATCACACCGGATGCACGAGGGGTAAATGGTCCCGTTAGTGTTCTACAGACGCCTACTATATCACAGGTTACCCTCGATGTCTTATTGCCTGCATCACAGGGAGCGTTTCCTTTTCTTCCGACAGTCTTAGATTATAATGATCCAAGTGTAGAGAACTGCATAGCGCCCCGTTCACAGTGGTTTATTGATCCTACCGGCACGCAAAGGGTAAGTAGCGCAACAGCCTACCTAGATAGCACGGTTATGACGCCCGAAGGTCAAGGTGTGAATGGGCATAAGTTGTATATGCTCTTCGGTTCAGTAGCTGTGAAAATCCTATTCGATAGCGATGGGCGCGCCAAAAAAGTCAGATATATAAAAAATGGGAAAACTTACGAAGCAAAAGCTAAGAAAGCAGTTGTTTTGGCAGGTGGCATCAACAGCAGTAAGCTGTTACAACTCTCCGGCATAGGTCCAGCCCAGGTTTTGAAAAATGCAGGAATCGAGCCTGTTTTCATCAATGAGAACGTAGGAAAACACCTCCAAAACCATCCACTCATTTTTATCTCGATGTTAGCGGATCCTTCCTTAAATGGAGTGCCCGCTGGAGCTCCCTATGCATTTACTATCCATAATGTCTACTTACCCGCTGTGGGTGGAGGGGCAAGCGATCCTCGCATGCTACAGATTTTGTTCGAATTCATACCAGCTACCGGCTCTACTCCTGCAGGCCTCGCCGTTGGATTTGATCTTTTGAATCCGGTAAGTGAAGGAAGCGTTTCGATCCAAAGCGACAACCCCTTTCAAATAGCCGCAGCAGATGATGGTTTTTACCAAAATCCTATAGATTTGGAAAACATGAAAAATGCTGTCAAAACTTACATCCGTGATCTTTTGGATCAACTCGCAACGTTGGGTTCATTTCCTTACTTTAGACCTATTTTAAGCGACCCTATCAACACAGTCATTCTTTCTGGTTATGATGATGCTGTCGTGGAACAATATGTCAAAAACAACAGCAATCTATCTTTGGACATACACCACTTTGTATCGCACTGTAAAATGGCACCTTTGGAAGAAGGAGGTGTGGTCGATGGCAACACATGTGTTTATGGCACAAAGAACGTCTTTGTCGCAGACAACTCCATCTGTCCGGTGATTCCTGACATCAACACCACAGCACCGGCTATGATGATCGGATTGCGAACAAGTCAAATTCTGAAAAGGATCCTCAAATAAATGAAAAAAAATCTAACTCTACTATTACTCCCCTTTTCCTTTTTGATAACACCCTTTCTGCAAGCCCATAACTGCTGCTATTCTACAGGAGATGCACATAGCTGCTGTAATAAGGATGAGATGTGTTTCTATGCCAAAGTTTTCTCAGGCCCTAATTTTCTGCAAAGTACGACGGTCAATCAAAACCAGGTGAGCTACCAGACAGGATATGTGGTTGCAGGCTCTTTAGGCTATTTTTTTCAGGACGGCTTGCACATCGAAGCAGAATATGCTTACAGAAGAAATAGCATAAGCACAATCTACTTCTTTGGACAGGGATCCTCCAACAATGGATATTTCCAAACTTCCTCCTGCATGGGAAACCTTTTATGGGATCTACCGCTCTCTAATTGGGGCTGCTCATTTTGGAATATCCGACCTTTCATTGGAGCAGGTGTTGGTTGTGACTTCCAACACATGCACGCCTCCAACTCTCGCATCAATTTCAATCAAAGTTGGACCCATTTCTCCTGGCAAGTCATGACCGGCCTAGTCTTTCCCATCTTTCG
>CAZBHP010000126.1:0-4761 GCA_964491795.1 uncultured bacterium
GTCAGGCGTGGCTATCACTTATCTCTCTGTCCAAATTACCCAGGCCAGCTCTGAGTGATCTCAAAGTTATATTCCTAAGATTGTACGGCAGAACTCTTTTAAAACTATAGGGGAAAGAATAGGAAGAGTTAGGGATGATAAGAGGAATTAAGAAAGGATAAAAAATACTTAATTTATTTTTTACTGCGCTTTAGTTCTTCTTCAATCAATAAATTGATTTTAATAGGATTCAGCCAATCTTTCAGCATCCTTCCGTTAACAAAAACACCGGGTGTGCCTTGCACATCGGCTTTACTTCCCATTTCGATATCATTTTTAATGTTTTCCAGTTTTTCATCCGACTCTATACATTGATTAAACTTGGTTTCATCTAATCCGATTTCTTTGGAAAAATCTTTGTATTTTTCAGGGCTAAACTGGGGTTGTGCATCAAAAAGTTTATCATGCATTTCCCAAAATTTGTTTTGGTCATTCGCACAATAAGCAGCTTTAGCCGCAGCACAAGCGTTTTGATGTAAGTCGTGCTGCATATATTTGTTGCAGCTTTTGTCGAGAGGATAACTCATGTAAACAAATTGAATGTTTTTGAGATGTTGTTTCAAATAGGGCTTAAGAGTTAAGGCAGCTTTTTTACAATGGGGGCATTCAAAGTCGCTAAATTCGACAATTTTAATGGGGGCCTCTGGATTTCCGTAGTAAGCATGATTGCTGATATCAAAAGTGTATTGAGGTTGAATGTAATGAAAATCTAAAAAAGCTTTGTGGTCAAAGTCTTCCATGTCTTCGGCATATTTATTTTCTTTATAAGCTAAAGCTGCTGAAGTGAGGAAAAAGAAAATAACCAGAAAAGAAAGCTGCCCAAAAAAAGAAGAGCGCAAATAGGCGCTGGGTTTATTGTTATTAATTTGAAAAAAGTTTTTTAAAAATTCGATACGAGTGGGGGATTTTGGAAAGAAAAGATGAATACAAATAAAAAATAAAAAGGTGATTGCATACAGTGAAACGCAAAAGAGGCAATAGCTTTTGATGATATAAGAAGACACGTATCCTAAATAAATAGAAAAGAGTAAAGCCGGGTATGATCCAATTAAAGGAAAAGTTAAGGAGGCAGCACTTTCTTCACGATTGAATAAAGCATAGAGTAAAAGTAAAAAAACATAACCGTAAAAAAGAAAACCCAATCCACTGACAGGGAAAAGCCATAGTTTCGAATAACTACTAATGATAACACTATCGCAGTCAAATTTTGCATTGATATTACAAAGACTTTTGTGGTCAAAACCACCTTTTAAGATATCAAAATGCCTTACAGTAAGATAACCGGATACGGATAGACCGGCGATGACAAGAATAAGAAGAATTAAAAGATGTTTTGTTTTCATAGATAAATGAGGCTATATAAGGTACAAACAACAGACAAGTGATTTTGTATAATTTTCCTCTGCCCGAGGAGAATCACTTGGGTACTTCCCCTCTCCCTTGAGGGGAGAGGGTAGGGTGAGGGTGTTATTGGATTCAAGTTGTATCCATTGTCCCCTCTCCCTGACCCTCCCCCACCAAGGGGGAGGGGATTCTAATCTTATTATGAATCCCCAACACCCACTTCAAAAACTTCGAGAAGAAATCGATAGCATCGATCAATCTTTGTTAAAGCTTCTTTCTCAACGCGGAAAAAATGTTATACAAATTGGACAACTGAAAAAAGCCACTCAAAGTCGCTTTCATGTACCAGAACGCGAATCAAAAATTTTTCAAAAGCTTAAAAAAAATAATCCGGGCCCTTATAGTAATGAAGCGATTGTCAGCATCTTTAAAGAAATTCTTTCTGCTTCTTTAGCTTTGGAATCTCCATTAAAAGTAGGCTTTTTTGGTTCGGAAGCTTCTTTTACACACTTGGCCTCTATTCAACGTTTTGGTTTGTCCGCGCATTTTACTTCTTACGAAACTATTCCTATGGTTTTTAATGCCGTGTCTCAAAAAACGGTAAACTACGGAGTGGTACCCATCGAAAATTCGACAGAGGGTGTGGTGAATCACACTTTAGATCTTTTTACAGATTCTCCTCTTAAAATTTCGGGTGAGATAAAACTCTCGATTACTCACAATTTGCTTTCAAAAGAGAAAAGTTTAAAAACTGTGAAAGTGATTTATTCTCATCCCCAGGCGCTCGCTCAATGTCGACAATGGTTGAACAAACATTGTCCTCATATCGCTACTCAAGAAGTGGCTAGTACATCCAAAGCAGCAGAGCGTGTGAGTAAAGAGAAAAATGCAGCTGCTATTGCTTCTTCTTATGCCGCGACTCTTTATAAATTGAACACATTGTATAAGCATATTGAAGACAACCCCAATAATTTCACTCGCTTCGTCGTGATTGGTGAAGAAGATTGTGGAGTCTCAGGAAACGATAAAACTTCCCTGATGTTTTCTGCTAAGGACGAAGTAGGAGTCTTGTTTAAGCTGTTAGCACCTTTTGCCAAAGAGAAGATCAACTTAACAAAAATTGAATCGAGGCCTCTGAAAGGCCGAGCTTGGGAATATATTTTCTTTGTGGATTTGGATGCGCATCGAGAAGATCCTAAAGTGAAGCGTGCACTTTCTAAGATGGAAAAGAGTTGCTCGTTTTTGAGAGTGTTGGGGTCTTATCCTAAGAGTGAGAATTAGAATCTGAATTAATACTCTCTACTCTTTCCTCCTGAACCTCTGTCATCCATCTCAAAATAAGATCGGGAAGGGTGGACGGATCATCTACAAGCTTATACTCTGTTGGCTCAAAATAATTAGGTACAGAACTTCTTGCTGTTCCCAAGGCGACCACTCTAATTTTTACTCCCAGGGCTGCGGCTTCTTCGCGCAATTGTCTAATGTCTTTGTGGTGATCAACGCTGTTAGCGCCATCGGTAATAATAAATAAATATCGATGGGCATAACTTCTACCTCTAAACTGTTGTAGTCCGGCATCCAAGGCTTTCCACAAGGCAGTAGCCCCGTTCATGTTTTTGTTAGCAAAGGCCTGCTTCTTGTCACTCAAGGCTTTGTTGATGTCCCTTTCAGTCCCGAGAGCCTCTCCTAATCGAATGTTTTGATGCAGTTTTTTTCCAAATAAAATTTCTCCACAATCCATACCCAATTGACTGGTCATATGATAAACGGTGCGTGAGGCATAAAGGGATGGATCTACCGCGTTAATAAAATTCATGCTATCTGAAATATCCGACGCTAAGACCACTCCCACCTCATATCTATTGGGTTCTCCCTCTCGACGCATCACTTTTCCTGTGGGCACAGGTTTCTGACGATCTTTAATGAAAGCAAATGGATCCAGGCCCTGACCGTTTCTTCCCAGATCCTCTCTTTCATCCGCATCCGTTGGAGGCATTCTTTGACGCAATCTTCGTGTGGCTTCTACGACTTCGGGTAAAAGATATTTTCGGTTTAAGTCGCTTTCGATGGCTTCATTTAAAACTCTATCCGTTTCAACACTGATTTCTTCTCGTTGACTTTGAGTCAGGGGAGCACTTGCTGGCTTAGCTTTGCTAACAGTAGCTGAAGCGCTTTTAGTCGCAGCTTTTTGACGCAATTCTGCAATTTTATCCCAACGCAGTTTTTGTTGATGAGGGTCCTGAGGGCCTAGAGCCTTGGCGATAGTGTCGGAGATTTGCTCGAGAAGCTTTTTAGCTTTTTGACGCAGTTTAGGAGTAGCCTGAGGTGAAGGAGATTGCGAGGGCGATTTTGGCTGACCCTGATTTGTTTTTCCTCCTCCCATCATCATCTGCATAAAATCCATAATTTCCTGAAGTGGATCTCTTCCCTCCGCTAAAGCTTGGGCAATTTGCTTTTCGCTTTCGGGTAAAAGTTTTTCATAGTGAGGCCAAATTTTTTCTATGACCTGTTCCAGCTTTCGTCGGGAGGCCTTTAAGGCCAAATCATTTAAATTTTCGACCGCAGGAACTGCGGGGCGCGTTTGTGCTTCTTCAATAAAACCTAAAACCTCATTCAAAGCCTGGCGAACCGCATCAGACTTAAGACCTATGGGATAAACCCGATGATAGGCAGCGTACAAATAAGCAAACTGAAATTGCACAAAGTCAGGAAGCTGATGAAAATCTTTTTGAGCTTCGTCGCACTCCAGAGAGGCCGCAAATTTTTCTACGGCTTCTGCTTGACCCTTTTCATTGACACCCCAGGCTCTCATGCAGGCCTGAACGCAAGGGTCCATGACCGTGTTTACCAAACTAGGGCCTGTAGGATAATCATCGTATTTGCTGGCTTGAGAGTCTCCTTTTATCGCATGAATGTATTCGTGTTGAGCTATTCCTTCGGCTGCGACTTCGCTAAGACTCAGAACATCCGCTAAGTTCAGCGTGAGGGTGTGGTCGTCACTTTTATTTTCTCCACCTACTTGAAAGACAAAATCAAAAACTCGCTTAGAGATTTTATGCATTTTGAGGGTGATGCTGCTGCTGATTGATTTTGCCAAAGCAAGAATCTTTTTTCGAGTTTCAATATCAATCTGTTCCAATTTTCCTTCTGTATTTTTTACAAAGAGATTCCATTGCTGGGGATTGGGTTCATCGTTCTCTTTGTAATACAGGCTTCCTTCGAGGCCATATTTTTTGTAATCCACATGAATAGGGATTTCTTTTTCTTTAGATTTTCGAGAACGTGGTTTGTCATTTCGTTTTGCCTCACGAGGGATGATTAGAGTTCGTGGAGTTGTTGTAGCTGGAGCTGCTGCTGTTGCTGCCTCCAGATCGTAGC
>CAZBHP010000127.1:0-4737 GCA_964491795.1 uncultured bacterium
CATAAAGTCTGTTATTTGCTTTATGATAAACAGCTCCGGCACTAGCAGTATTTAAATGCGCACTTCCAACAAAAGCTGGATCTTGCATAAAATAAACAGCCTTTTGATCGTTTCCTGTAGCAAAAGGTATCGTTGGAAATCCGACCTGAACAAAGTCAGCTAATGCTAAGTTGTTAATTAATAAAGGTCCGCCGTTTATTAGAACCGATCCAGTTGTTACTAAAAATATTTTCCATCCAGTTGTTCCGTCATCTTTAACTTTCAATGATCGATATACTGTTGTTGTTGCCGCTGTATCAGGCATTTGGATTAAAACACGGCCAACGTAAGTAGTGGCACCAGTTGCGTAGTTAATTGTGTAAAGAACTATATTAGTAGTTGCTGCTTCAGAAGAAAGTACGAATACTCTTCCATTTTCTGTCATGACTATGTTGTTAGCTGCCATAGTAATGCCCGTATCTGTCTGAATGTCTATGAACTTGTTTAGCGGAGGACCAAGAGCCGTTTTTCCGTCAACAGTTTTTGAAAAACATCTCCCCTGTATCGTAGTTTTTGTTTGATCATAGGTTCCAACAACATCGTCTAATAATTCTGCATTAACATATTTCATTTAAACTCCCTTAAAAAATCTCGTAGTAGAATCCATCCTTTTTATACTTTATCCCAGACAAAGAATATTCAAACACTTTCCTAAGTTTATCAGGAGAAAATATAGCTCCATCGTATTCTATCTTTTCTATTCTTTGGTTCATCGTACCTACATCTAAATAAAAAAGAGTTTTGGTCATTGCGGTGTCTGGGTAAAGAACACTACTCATAACAACTTCATCTATCCTCTGGGTTCTAAGACCGCTATCTAGATAAGTTACGCTCACTATTTTGTCGTAAGCAGCAAGTGATGCCACATGAAAATTAAATTTGTATCCCTGATCTTCAAATGTTCCTTCAGGCCCCTGAGGTCCCTGTGGTCCCGCTGGCCCTTGAGGACCCGTTGCCCCTGTGGGACCAGGATCTCCTTGCGGTCCCTGAGGACCTGTTGCTCCCGTTGCTCCCGTTGCTCCCGTTGCTCCTGTGGGACCTGGATCTCCTTGCGGTCCCTGTGGTCCCGCTGGCCCCTGCGGTCCTTGAGGGCCTGTTAGTCCGTTAGTTTCTAAATTATCTAAATATAATTTAAGCTTCCAGAAATTCTCCTGAGCGTGAGCGTCTTGTACCTCTCTAATAAGTAAATCTAGTTTTTTAATAGGCTTACTCATGTTGGATTACCTCCAAGAGATGAGCCCGAAAATGGAGTGTGCGACTTAGAAATAGGTGCCCAGTGAATTACATACCCGTTTAGAAGTAGTACTTCTCCTTTTGGCTTTCCCTTAATTATCCAGCTGTATAGGCCTGTTGTTAACGGGTCCCCGCCGCTTGTATCTTCGTAAGTAATCGTAGTATCTGTGCGAGCAGTAATCTTAAACTCACGAGTGTAATTGTCGTGAGAAAAAGTTATGTAGTAATCAACAATGTCCGCTAGCCAAGTGTAGGAGCCCCCGAGCGTGGCGGTATTTGCCCCTGGATTAACTGTGGCGGTACCTAAAAGACTTGAGTCAATAATTTTAACCAGAGCATTTTCAAAGGAGATTTGTTTGTAATTACAGCGGAGACCCCCCGCAGGGAATCTTCTCCACTCCTCAATCATACCTTGAAAATTCCAAAGAGATGAAGGGTCCCTCCAAACTGGTAAACTGTCTCCCCACGTTATGTTATTCTTATACCTGATCGGTTTAAGCTCTCCTTTTACTCGGTTATTGTCGTTCGAGGAGGAAATGGCCAGAGACAGGTTCGTGGTGTTATCCGCAGAGACAAGGATTCTAGGAACCCATTTACGATAGAATTTTGTACCAAAATCCAAGAAACACGATTCATACTTATGTTCAATAACTTGCTTTTCCCAGAGGTTAGCAGCAATGGCTACATTTACCTTTGGATCTGTGAAATATTCTATACCGTGCTTAAAAACAAACCCTCTAGTATCCCCTCGGTAAATATAGTTACCAAGTCTAAATAGTTGAGTTGGTCTAAAAGAATCTCCGCCAGACATTGTTGTAAAGCTTGCTCCAGGTTTATCTCCCTGAGGTAAAAACGGCTGCTTCAAATCTACAACAAACGCTTGATCACATTCATTTGAGCCGTCTTCAAAACTTACTGACCAAAAAATTCTCTGGTTGCTTGGATCGAAAGTACCTACAATTCGTTTTTGCTTAGTAGTGTTTGCAGTTATTGTTTTATAGGTCTCGTTTAAATGCTCAGAGATACAGGCTACACGAAAACCATCTGACCAGTAGAATCCTTGATTACCAGCCCAGAAGAGTCCTACATGAGTTTGTACAATGCTCGCCTGGCCTACGCATCCCGCCTTATCGTCGATACGACGAAGAAGCATCCCGCCTGTGCCATCGTCAGCGTAAAAATTGTCTATACGATAAATATAGTTTTCGCACAGAACTATAGGTCTATCATAAATACTAGATAGACCTGCTATGGGCTGCTCGGCGTTCACATAAAATGTGGCCGGAACTGAATCAGGGTCTCCAGATTTACTCTGCCTAACTTCAGTAGATAGAACTTCGCTTCCTTCTTTTATATGCGCCCAGTATCCGTAATCATTTACACAATGAACAAATTTAGACTTCGGAGGGGTATCGTTAGATGCTACTCCTCCAGTGGTATAAAGAGACTCTCCCGCTGCCAGGGTTACATCGTCTGTATTATCAATAATAGAGGCTGTTCCAAACGTAGTCTCATCAATTTTGTAGTAAACGGTGCCTGCATCTGTAGTTCTATAGACTTCGATCTTCCAGCTGGACGTATCCCAATTTTCTGGTGTAGCAAACGTAGTAGGTAATGTTACTGTCGTGGTATTTCCACCGTTGATCGCACCGCCTGTAACAGTAGTGGCGTAATAAAATACAGGGCCACGATCAAGATAAGTAACCGTACCCACTTGGTACTCGTAAGATAAGACAGCTGCATACAAATATGTGCTGCCAGCTCCACTGGGAGAAGAAACAGAAAACCCAGCAGGAAGCGTAGGCAAGCCAGCGTTCCGTACAGTATAAAATCCGCCGCTATTGACATATAATTTTTGAGGCGAGCAAAACGAGTCACTAGAAAATATTAGATGCTCTTGCCATTCGGTGTCTACGATTACAGAGTTGCTGTCTCCAGCGGGTAGGAAAGTACCGCCCGAAGGTCCTAGTAGTTGTGTCCATATGCTAAAAATTTCTCTATACGCACGCTTATCTTGGAAAGCGATTAGGCTGTTCTTTAACTGAGTAAGCTTATTAATTCTAAAGCTGCCAAGCGGTAGCTGTACATTCTGAACAATACTTCCCCATCGGGTTCTAGGTTTTTTATTCGGCGTTAAGAAAAAGTTTTGCATTGTCTTAGCAGCACGAGGATTACCATCGATAAAATAATCGGTAATACCGTAAGAAAAATCTTCAATTTCAAGGGGCTGCGTTTGCAATGCACTCATACGCCGAAATAAACCTCAAAATTCTGAACTTTGTTTGTGTACAGATAAAACTGAGTTGAGTTGAGCTTTTCAACTTTCAACATTACTGGATCTTTTGTAGTGGGATCTTTTACGCAGATAACATAGTTATCTACAAGACCTCCTCCAGGTACAGTTGCTGTTGCTCTCCAGTACCCATTTCCTTGGTCGGCAAAAGATCCGGAAGTAACCGTTAAAGTTGATGCCGATAAATCGATGCCCGAAATTTTCTCTCCGTTGATTCCATTGTGAGAGTGGGAATTCATCAGATCAATATTGTCTTCAAGAGCTGGAAACCACTCGTCTCCAAAGTCTCCTGTCTCAGGTTTCTTATAGCCTTTTGATAAAACGATCATCTTTCCTCCAATAACTCAAAATGCGGGAGGTCTTTAAACTTCTCATCCCGAAATTGTAAATCCCCATTCCAGTCTCCACCCCAGCGCAATTTCACTCCAAGGCTTTGCGCAACAGCGAGCACGTACCCAGCGAAATGATAAAACCTACTGGTATCTGACCAGTCCACGGGGAATGGAACACAGTCAATAGCCTTGGAGGGGAGGGAGTTATGTTTTGAATACGGCCAAGCAAGTTTTGAGTTACCCATACGGACAGCCTCGTCTTGCTCTTCTTTTGTTCTATGACCACAAACTACGGTGCAATCATATTTCTCGATGACTTTTAAAAACACCTTCTGAAGATCAGGGTGGCATGTTTCGAGTTTTTGAAATGATTTTTCACCGAATTGAGGCATTTACGCTCATTTCTTCTCGGGCATCTTAATTGAAAGAAGCCAATCGAGTAGGTAAGTAAAAAGCTTGTATCCTTTAGACACTTCTAAATCAGCCAACCACTTATCGTCAGAGTCGTAAGGAGTGAACTTTACGACCGCCTGAAGAATTGTCATAGCTGGTTTGATTACCATTCGGAGAAGACCGAGAAGCATGACAAAACTTGTGAACATTGGGTTACCTTGCACGAGATGTACGAGCCATACCCCAACTGTGTTCAAGAAAAAATCTTCCATCTAACCCCCTTATATCTTGTGAATTGAAACACTGTTTCTGTCAAAATCTGCGGTCAAAGCTAGTGCGCCGCCTGAATCTTGAAATACATTTATATAAATTTGCCCACCTGCGGCCACTTTTACTAATGTAGATCCTCCGATTGTCTCAATTAATCCAGAAAGACCTTGTGCTCTT
>CAZBHP010000128.1:0-3476 GCA_964491795.1 uncultured bacterium
ATAATTCAGAAGCCCAGGAATGCTAATTCTAAGATCTAGAAAAGGAACATAAGGATCCTCCCCGTAAAGTCCAAAAAGGTCTATGCGGTTAAGGGGGGCGTTGTGAACATATACATAAAGGTTAGCACCGTCGGCAAAGCCTAGGGGATCTGGACTGATCCATCTTCCAAGAGAGGGGTCGTAAAAACGCAGACCAAAGAAGACAAGGCCTTCTTCGTGTCTTTTGGAAGAGAACCGCCAGGGGTTGAGGTAAGAGGCGCTGGTTTCTTTTCCGAAAGCATCCATGTCATAGGTTTCAACAACTCCTTCTGTAGAAACGAGCGCTATGATGTTGCCGTTGAAATCGTGTAAAGGGGCGTAAGATTTATCTTGTATCTCAATTGCAACTGCAGCACCAATGTCTCCTTTGAGCCCTAGGCCTAGAACTTTAAGCTCTAAGATGCGGTGATTCTCATCTACGATACCGATCTCTTTATCGCGGTCATATATGAAATATACCTTGCTCTCCTTATGCCAAGAGCCATCTTTTAAAAGCTGAATTTCTTTTGCAAGGAGTCTAGATAGGGGGTCATAAAAATAACGAACTTTTTTTCCTTCCGGGTGGACAATTTCGGTAAGACGCCCTCGAGGGTCAAATTGATAGCTTACAGAATTTCCAGAGGTGTTTTTTTCAACAAGATTACCGTTGGAATCGTAAAGAAAAGAAGCCTCTTCATTGGAAACAATTTGATTAAGATCGTTTATTTGGCAATCAGAGGGATTACCCAGAGAATCAAACTCATACTTTTCTTCTCCTTCTTTTGTAAGTTGGTTAAGGGCATCATAGGCGTAATCCTTATCTCCTAGGAGGGTGTTGTTTTTGTTAAGCACTAAACCGGAAAGACCATATGAAACACTGTGAGTCAAATAAGGAGATGTTTGTTTTATAGGTCTTTCTAAAAGATCATGAGTAGTAGTAACAACTCCCATACCTAAGATAAGTTCTTCTTCTGCTACGCGCCCATTACAGTCAAATTTAGTATATGTGTGTCGACTGCGGACTCTGCCTTCTCTGCTTTTTCTTTCAACCCTTCTTAAATGAGATCCTTCATGGACGTACTTAATTGATGACCCGTCCGGCAAAATTAGTGAAGTTATTCGACCTAGCTCATCATAAACCCAGCGACTCGTCAAACCAGAGGAGTTTGTTTCTAAAAGGAGCTCACCAAAAAGGTTGTATTCTCTTTCAATTTTCACACCTTCTACATGATCCAGGATCGTTACAGGCTCTGATCCGTTGTCATATTGGTATTCTTCGTGAATAACTCCATCAGAGCTAGTTTGAGAAATAAGACGTCCTAATCCATCATACAAAGAGAAAACCTTCACGTTACTTGGAAGTATTCGTGCAGCAAGGCGCCCTCTCACGTCATACTCAAAACGAGTAATTTTTTGCCCTGCTTCGTTTTCTTCCAGCACGCGACCCATAGCATCGTATTTCCAAGAAACAAGGTGCTCTTTTTCTTTCAGGTAAGAAATCCGCTTAGCTACGTTTCCCGAACGGTCGTGTAAATATTTCTCCTTTAAGACGGTTTTTCCACTTGGGTCTTTTTTCTCAATGAGTGAGAGTCTATCTCCTACATCGTAAATTTGAATAGTCTGATTACCAATAGGATCAATCGTTGTCTTGCGAGAAACCTTTTGCTCTATTTCATTTACGATCTCATCATAAACAAATTCGGTAACAGCCCCTTTTGGATCAGTATGCTTAACAAGTTTTCCTTCTTTATAAGAAAAAAAGTCTCTTGCATCTCCTTGTGTAGTAACGCGGATAGCTTCACACTTGTGATTTTCGTCGTCATAGACAAATCTCATTCTGTTTTCGATAACGCCTGAGGCATCTTCTTCCCACTGCTCTTCAATTAGACCTAAAGTATTATGTTTTTGAATGATGCTTTGACAAGGATTATCAACGCGTTCAATAAATCCTAGAGAATCATAGGTATAAGCAGTAACACGACCTTCTGTTTCTTCTCTGATTTTTCTTCCTGCTCCATCATAGTAAAAATAGGTAGTGAGACCTTTAGAGTCGGTGGATGAGAGGAGTTGAAAAGCGTTATACTCAAACTTTTCTTCACTTAAAATTTCTTGATTCGTTCCTAGAACCGTTTTTTGCGTTATTCTTTGAAAAAGATCATAGCTATAACACTCCTGGGTGTCATCAGGATAAACAGTTTTGCTCAAAAGGCCATTTTTAGTATAAAAATGACGTATTTCTTTCCCATCAGCTTGAATAATACAAGTAGGCTTACGTAAACTGTTATAACTTGTCTTAGTTGTGTGGCCATCAGAATTAGTTGATGATACGAGATCTCCACGAATGTTGTATTCGCAAACTAACTGTGGTTGATAGACTTCTTCTTGTTGATCATACACACTGGGAAATAAGCTAGAGATACGGTTACCAAATGAGTCGTATGAGTATTGAGTTGTATTCCCGCGTGAATCTACCTGACAAAGAACACGACCTTTACTGTCATAGGCAGTGGAAGTAACTTTATCGTATTCTGTTTCTAAACAAGAGATTAATCGCCCTACAGCATCGTAGGAAAAAACTTTTTCTGAAGAGCCTACTTCTTTAGAGCGCTTAAGAAGGCCGATATCATCGTATTCATAAGTGTTTTCCTGACCAATTGGATTAGTACGACTCTTGACATTCCCAAATTTGTCATAGGCAGTGTAGATAGTATAGCGGTAGACACCCTCTGCATCGTACACAGCCTCTTCTACTACTTTTTGATTTTGATAAGTAAGCTTTGTCTTTCTAAGCAATTTTAGCCTGCTAGTGTCAAAATCCCAGTAAAACTCTTGTATTACCTCCGGAAGACCAGAAACATTTCGGTCCATATGCTTTTCTAGACGCTGGGTTACATCGGATAAATCGTCAGATTTTATTGAACTTCCATCATCGACAATTTCACTCACTAAAAGGTTGTCTTCGTCATAAAAATTAAAGTGACGTGTTAGAATCTTTCCTTTGCTATCCTTTGTGAGTTTTAGAGAAAGAAGATCAGTTTCAGGCTTATAGAAATATTCATAGCTTGGACCCTCTTCTTCTGTTTCATATTTCAGGAGATTATTCGGGTAGTAGGCATATTTTTTCCAATAAGACTCTCCACCTTTGATGTTTCCTTGAATGTAAGCCTCTTTACCAGTAGCTTGCATTACATGGAGCTCTCCAAATACCCCTTCTTTAGCATCAGTTAGAAGTGGCGTTGTTTCTTTACCAGTTAACTGCCCTTGAAGTGCTTCTGCAATGACATTTCCTCCTGCGTAAAAAAACGATTTAGCAAAAAGAATGTTACCCATTCCATCACACATTGCTTTCGCGCGAAGATTTGACTCTTCCCAAAAAAATCGTTGTATTGCAGAGCAAACACGCTCTTTATTGTAATATAAAATATGAGTAAGTTTTTCTCCGTCATGAAGATACACAG
>CAZBHP010000128.1:3486-4691 GCA_964491795.1 uncultured bacterium
CTGTATACCTTCGGCATCTTCTACTAAAGTCGAATTTTCACTGTAAGCAAATCGCGCAGCAGTAATAGTTTCACCACTAGAACCTAAAGGGGCTGAAATATCGTAAACTTTATCAACGCAAAAAGGTTTTTTACTGGGGCTAGCAGTCCATTCTTTACTATATTGTTCATTGCTCGGTCCGTAATAACGAACATGAAACCGTTCTCTACCCCCGCCCTGAAAGGCTACAACTCGAGGACCAATGCCTTTACGTTCACATTTAAGGTGAAAGTTTTCTTGGCCTTTGCAATTGCTATAGACTTCTTGAATACAAGCCATGTTACGATAGCAACCTAAAAAGTATTCGATTTTTTTGTTATCAGAAGTAGTTGCTTTAAGGCAGGAAAGGCCTTTTAAATCAGCTTTTGTGTAAGAAAAATCGATAGAAGAATAGACTTTATTTCTAGCTTCATTACGAGCCTCGACTCTCTCTAGGTTTTTTTCTCGATCGTAAAAGTAACAAAAGCAATGTTTACTCGGAAGGGTCTCAACATCTAGTAAATAAAAGCATCTCCTTAGAGAAGGAACATCTTTTTTATATAAAGCTTCCCCTCGATACACTCGCTCTCCACCACTTGCAAGAAAAAGGGTTGCTTCCCCTTTTTTTAGATCGAGCCGCAAAAGGTTATTTCGAGAGTTTGACCTCGCACTTAGTTCACCAGATGCTTTAGCATAAGGATCTCTTGACTTTAGATAAATTAAGTGTTTTTCATCTTTATGACTATATTCATACAAAACATCATCAACATAAGCTTTATACCCTCTTCGATGCTCATGCGGGATGAGGAGAAGATTTGTATGGGAAAGAAGACGCCATCCACTTCCCATTATCCATCCCTGGCGCAATAAGCTTTGGATTTGCTCTTCACTTCTTGAGTGGAGCGCTCCACCACTGTGGTAGTTGCGATTTAGAGGAATAGGGACAGCTCCTTGCGCAACTATATCTTGAAAGGCAAGCTGTAGACTTCCAGTAATTACGTTAACGTGGTGAACAACTGCAGGATTTTGATCTTCAGAAAAAAAGTTTGCTTGTAGAGAGAAAGAAAGCAGAAAAGATAAAAAGAAAACACATTTCATAAACGCCACCCAAAATAAAAAAGAAAACCGACGTTGAGCCTATCCCAGTAATAGATTTTTTATTTGATAATTTGTAGAATACCCTCCTT
>CAZBHP010000129.1:0-4674 GCA_964491795.1 uncultured bacterium
CAGCTAAGGGCGATTCAAAAAGAGCTTGGGCTTTCTAAAGATGACAAGCAATGCGACATTGAAAAGTTTCGCGAGAAGGCAAAAAAACTTAAATTTACCGCTGAAGCCCAAAAAGTTTTTGACGATGAGATCGAAAAATTAGGCATTTTAGAAATGCAGTCAGCTGAGTATGGGGTTGTGCGTGGTTATCTTGACGTGTTAACTTCGCTTCCTTGGGGAATTCGGGATAAAGAGAAGAAAAAACTCTCTGAAGCGGCCGAAATTCTGGAAAAGGATCACTATGGTCTTAAAGATGTAAAAGAGCGTATCCTCGAATATTTAAGCATCGGTTTTCTGAAAAAGAAAACCTCTCGTGGTTATCTCTTATGCCTTGTAGGACCTCCAGGGGTTGGGAAGACAAGTATCGGTAAGAGTATTGCACGAGCGCTCGGCAGAAAGTTTTTCCGCTTTTCTGTAGGGGGGATGAAAGATGAGGCTGAAATCAAAGGACACCGCCGTACGTATGTAGGCGCGATGCCAGGAAAGATCCTTCAAGCTCTGAAACAAACGGGCGCCCAAAACCCCGTGATTATGATTGATGAGATCGACAAAATTGGTACAGGACACCATGGCGATCCAGCATCTGCCCTTTTAGAAGTTTTGGATCCAGAGCAAAATAAAGATTTTCTAGATCATTACTTAGATGTCCGCTTTGATCTTTCAGAGATTCTCTTTGTTGTTACAGCTAACACTCTAGATACGATCCCCTGGGCTCTTTTAGATCGTATGGAGGTCATCAGACTCTCTGGATATATTGAAGAAGAGAAGATGCAGATCGTTAAAAAATATTTAATCCCTAAAGAGCGTAAAGAGATTGGGCTTGCAAGTGCTGATTTTACATTCACAAATGATGCGCTTCAAGAGATTATACACTCATATTGTCGAGAAGCTGGGGTGCGCCATTTGGAAAAGTGCATCAATAAAGTATTGCGCAAAGTCGCTATGCAAAAAGTAAAAGATGCCGAAGAAGGTAAAAAGAAGACGAGCAAAAAAGAGATTAATAAAGAGAATGTTGAAAAATATCTTGGCAAGCCCCACTTCACCTCGGAGCGTTTTTACGGGGAAGAAGAGTTACACGGTGTCGCAACAGGCCTTGCATGGACTGCTTTAGGCGGATCGCTTCTTTATATTGAAGCGGTAAAAAACCAAGGCAAAGAAAGAGCCCTAAAAATCACAGGGAACGCAGGTGATATCATGAAAGAATCCTCTAATATCGCCTTTACATATCTTCTTTCTAAGCAGAAAGATTACCTTTCTCCTGAAGTTGATCTAGCTCAGCAAGAGCTCCATGTCCACATCCCTGAGGGGGCTGTGCCCAAAGATGGCCCATCGGCTGGGATTACGATTACGACAGCTTTGATTTCTCTTTTAACAGGGAAAGCTGTGCCAAACGATCTTGCGATGACAGGAGAGCTAACCCTTACAGGAAAAGTTCTTCCGATTGGCGGGCTAAAAGAGAAAATTCTAGCAGCAAAAAGAGCTAGCATCCATACAATCATTTGCCCCAAAGAGAACAAGAGAGATTGGGAAGAACTTCCTCCCTTTGTGAAGAAAGGAATTTCTATCCATTTCGTCGATGACTATAAAGAAGTCCATAAACTTGTTTTTGGAAAAGGGAAAAAGCCTTAATGGATCATCCTCTCCCTTCGTATCTTAAAGAAAAGCTCCTTCATCCAGAGGAGCTTGTTTCTTGGAGAAAAGGGGTGACAGGTAAATTGGTCACATTAAACGGCTCTTTTGACTTATTGCATGCAGGGCATCTTTATATTATTTCTGAGGCTAAAAAACAGGGTGATCTTTTACTTGTAGCCCTTAATAGCGATGCCTCTATTGTTCGCTATAAAGGTAAACATAGACCGATCATCCCTCTTAATTACCGACTTGAGATGATGTCGAGTTTGCAGTTTGTAGACTATGTAACCTGGTTCGAAGAGGATGACCCTCGGGATTTTCTCAAACTTGTAAGACCAAATGTCCATGTAAATGGAGCCGACTGGGGCCATAACTGCATCGAAGCGCCTGTTGTTAAAGAAGTGGGTGGAGAGCTTCATATTGTAAAGCTTATACCTGGGCTTTCTACATCTAAAATTATTGGTAGGATATGCTCGGCCCATTCTCAAGATCTTAAGGAGAACAATGAGACTCATAGCCACGTTTGATTCAGAGAAAGAGGGGAAAAAATGTGCTCAACTTTTACAAAAAGAGAGCATAGAGGTCGTTGTAGAGGAAGAAGCTGGCCGTTCGTATGTCTGGATAAAAAATGAGGACGATCTTCCCAAAGCACGTAGAATCTATTCGGGCTTGCTTAGAGGAGAGTATTCCCACATTGAGATAGAAGAAGAAAAGATTCCTCTTTTGAATCCTTTACCGATTAAAGAAGAGGATGAGGAACAAGACGGAGGAGTAGAAGAAGAGCAAATGGTTGCTCGCCCCTTTTGGGCCCCTATAACACGTGCCCTTATCCTTTTTTGCCTTTTTGTTTTCTGGATGAACTGGGGGTGGCAACAAAATAGCGCTGCTATTTATGCTTTTACCCCCACCCAGCGGGCTTTTTTCTATGATGCTCCCCCTTTTTTAGAGGCTGCAGCAGATCTTCATAAAGAGTACGATTTGAAAACTGAAGAAGCTCTGCAGGCTCTCCCTCCAGAGGGTCAAATGCGATTGAAGGCGATCAGAGAAGAGATTGTGTGGCGTGGGTTCTATAATGTTTTACTAGACTGGAAAAATCGGGCGATTTATTTTTCGGCCCCCCTTTTTACCTCCATTGCTCACGGAGAAGTGTGGCGGCTTTTTACCCCTATTTTTCTCCATTCAGATTGGTTGCATATCCTTTTTAATATGTTGTGGCTTTGGATCTTAGGGAGAGGAGTTGAGCTTTACATGGGAGGAGCACGCTATGTTGCATTTATAGCGCTCACAGCCCTTGTGACCAATACGCTGCAGTATCTTATGACCGGCTTTTTCTTTATGGGTTTTTCAGGGGTTATATCTGCTTTGGCAGGGTATATTTGGATGCGTAAAGAGAAGGCCCCTTGGGAGGTCTATCCAGTGGATCGAATCACCCTTATTTTTCTAGGGGTCTTTATTTTTGGTATGCTAGGCATACAGATGATTGCTTTTTTTCTCCAAATCTTTCATATTGCTTCTTTTCCGATCGGTCTTGCGAACACAGCACACGTCTCTGGTGCGCTTGTGGGGATGGCCTTAGGACGGCTAAATATTTTTACAAAGACCCTTGAAAGAGTATGAGTGTTAGAGATTTGACTATATTGGGCTCTTCTGCCCAGCAGCACACAAGAAAGCGCAATCACGGAGGCTATCTTCTTCGTTGGAATGGAGAGGGCTTTCTTTTTGATCCAGGTGAAGGGACACAAAGGCAGTTTATCTTTGCCGATATCCCACCAACAGTTGTAACTCGTATTTTTATCAGCCACTTTCATGGTGATCATTGCCTGGGCTTAGGGTCTATGATCATGCGCCTTAATCTCGATAAGGTTAAGCACGAGATCCATTGCTATTACCCAGCTTCTGGAAAAACCTACTTCGATCGTCTTCGCTATGCGACAATTTACCGTGAAAATATCACCATTGTGGAGCACCCGGTGGGAAAAGACGGGGTAGTAGAAGAAGGCGATAATTTTACGATTACAGCCGCTTTTCTAGATCATGGGGTAGAGACAGTTGCTTGGCGTATCACTGAGCCTAGTAGGCGGAAATACGATAGCTTGAGCGTTTAGGGATTAAAGGCCCTCTAATGAAAGAGCTCTCCTCAAAAGGAAGAGTTCTTCATGAAGGGCGCACTATTACCCTCGATGATGTAAGCTGGATGGAAGAGGGCGATATCTTTGTGATCATTATGGACACAAGGTTTTGTCAGAAAGCGATTAAGATAGCAGAGGGGGCAACTCTTCTTCTTTGTGAAAGCACTTACCTCGATGAACATAAAGAACTTGCTCATGACCATCTTACTGCTAAACAAGCGGCAACGATTGCTAAAGAAGCGGAAGCAAAAATGTTAGTCCTTACACACTTTTCAGCCCGTTACCTCGACACTAAACCGCTTGAAGATGAAGCTCGCTTGGTATTCCCAGAGAGTTATGCAGCAGAGGATCTTAAGCGTTTTCCATTTGCGAAAACGCACACCAAATCTACCCCTGTCCACAGGGGGGGCTAATACCAATTCTCAGAAATAACTTCACATTTCAGCTGTGTGAAATTAGACGCTTTGACGCGCTCAAATGAGAAGTTATTTCTGAGAATTGGTATAAAGTGATTGTTAGGCAGTAAGTTCTTCGGAGATTTCTTGAAGGTTAGTGAGAAGGACATTACAAGGCGCCCCTTCACAAGCCCAGGAAGTGACAATCAGTCTAAGACATGCATCGTTATTTTGTTTTTTGCAGTAATCGGCCGCTTGGATAAGAGTTGTTTTCTTACAACTCCCTTGAAGTAGAATAGGTTGCTCAACGATTTGCTGAACGATAGAAGCATTATACCAGGTAGATTCTTCCGGGTGATATTCTAAAAGCTCAACTGCGAAGTGCCGCATCTCCCAAATTCTCTCTGATAGTTTATCTAGCTCTGTTTTAGAGAGAAGAGAAGGCTCGTTTTTGCACAACTCAATCGATTTTACCATTT
>CAZBHP010000130.1:0-4660 GCA_964491795.1 uncultured bacterium
CTCATCGCAGTCTCTTATGGGGTGCATCTCACCTCGCAAACTACCAAGGAACCAACTGCCCCAGCCACTTTGCCGCCCGCTTTACCGAGCGAGCCTACTACTTAAGAAGTTTGCAACTTGGATTTAAACCCGGAGGGCAGCGAAGTAGATTAGTTGGTGCAGCCAGTGCTTAGGGCGAATAAGTGGCCAGCCGGGTTTTAAGCTCAGCAATCTCTTTTTCTCGAGCTTTAATAGACTTGGAAAGAGCTGCTATTTGGGCTTTATCCCCTTTTTGAGAAGCTTCTGCTAGAGTTTTATAGTCTTCTGTCTCTTTATCGGTTAACTTTTTCAAAGCAGACTCAAGAAGTTTCTTTTCTTTATCAGAAGATTTAGGGACCTCTTCTTTTTTGGGAGGCTCTTTAACTTTTTTAGGAGCTGGCCTTTCTTCTTCGAAACCAACTTTTTCTAGAAACTCTTCATAGCCCCCATAAAAAAGCTCATAGCGATCTTTGTGACAGACAACGAGTTTATCTAGAAGAAGCCTTTTTAAAATCAGTTCGCTGTGGGTTACAATGATCACAACCCCAGGAAACTCTTCTAAAGCATCAATAAGGGCTTCTACCGATTCAATATCGAGGTGGTGAGTCGGCTCATCGAGAAGAAGGAGGTTACAAGGATGCGCCAAGATCTTTCCTAAAAGAACGCGGCTGCGCTCCCCTCCTGACAGAACTTGTATTTTCTTGGTCGATAAATCCCCACTGAAGAGCATTTGCCCACAGATTGCCTTTACATCTCCATAGCTAAGCTTTGGATTAGCCGCTTTAATCTCCTCTTCGATTGTATGAGAGGGTGCTAAACGGTCAATATTCGTCTGTCCGAAATAACCGATCGAGATCTGCTCTGAATAACTGACTTCCCCACTTTTTGGGGCTAAATCTTTTCCGAGAAGACGGAGAAGGGTCGACTTTCCATATCCATTTTTCCCAATAATTCCAATCCGATCTTGAGGCTCGATTTCTAAAGAAAAGTTACGGACTAACATATCCGATTCTGGATAAGCAAAAAAGAGCCCCTCTGCTCCTCCCACCTTTTCTCCAGGGAAAGGTCGAGCTCGAAAATGGAAATCAAGATTATAGAGGTTTTTTAAAGCTTCAAGCGACTCAATTTTTTCGAGCGCTTTTTTACGGGCTCCGGCTTGCCCAGCTTTAGTAGCCTTTGCACCAAAACGGTCGACAAAAGATTGCATATGGGCTTTTTTCTTCTCTATATTCTGTCTTGTCTTCTCGTAGATCTCCTCTTCTAGAACTACCTGATTAAAATAGTCAACACTTCCCCCCTCAACTTTTTTTATCCGGTTACGGTGAAGACCCAGGGTATGCGTTGTAAAACTGTCCATAAACTCGCGGTCGTGGGAGATGATAATAATTTCCCCATCAAACCGAGCTAAAATTTTGCCAATAAAGCGCATGGAAAGAATATCTAGATAGTTAGTCGGTTCATCAAGAAGAAGACAATTAGGCTCAGAGAGGAGAATTTTTGCTAAATGGAGCCGTAATTGATACCCTCCGGAAAGATCTTTGGGGGAGCCGTCTATATAATCTGTATTGAATCCTAAACCAAAAAGGATCTTTTCAGCTCGGTATACCTCATCTCTTTCTCCCGGAGGAAGCCCAAGGCAAGCCTCCTCAAGCACCGTTGGTGAGGTGAGGTGGATGTGCTGATCGAGCATAGCAAGGCGATAGCCTTTAGCAATCGATATTTTACCGCGATCTGGAGTCTCTTTCCCCATCAACAATCGAAAAAGAGTCGACTTTCCTGAGCCGTTTCTTCCCACAAAACCGCATTTTTCCCCTTCATTGATGACAAAGGAGACATCCTCAAAAAGCGGTACCTGCCCGTAAGATAGTGATAAACCTTCTACTTGAATCATGGAGAGTGATTATAAAGGGATCCATCAAAAAGATCTACTTATAGTAGTAAAAGAACTCAGTCCCCTTACAGTGAATGCAACTAACAGGTGGGCTTTCATGGTCTTTGCTATGAGAAGAGGCTGTTTTGGTTTCAGATTCTTTACACTCACTACAGTCTTTCTGTGAGCTCTCCTGGTAGATCCTGCCACACTTGACGCATCTCCAGTATTTTTGCTGTTTTTTACTCGAAAAAAACAAAATTCCCGCATGACAGCCGCTTGTGGGCCCCAGAACGAAAAACGCTACTGTGAGACATAAGAAAGTACGCATAGAATTTTCGCCTACTAATATCTCATTTTAAAGGATCATTTGCAATTGAAAACAATCTAGCGAAAAATAGGTCAAATAAGCATAATTCTTTGCTCGATATGCGCTTAGTTTTCATCTATCTCCTCCCCTCTCTTCTTTGCGGACAAATAGTCGACTCTTTTTACGGACCTTTAGATATAGAGGAACCTGTCCTTTTGGAGTTGCTTGCTTCTCCTGCTATGGAACGTTTACGGCATATTCATCAATACGGGCTTGCTTACTATATTTCCCACAAAGAGGAATACACGCGCTATGATCATTCGGTTGGTGTATTTGCACTCTTAAGGAAATGTGGAGCCCCCCTAGAAGAACAAATTGCAGGACTTTTGCATGATGTATCTCATACTGTTTTTTCCCATGTAGGAGATTGGCTTTTTGATAGACAACATGAAGAAACCGATTACCAAAATAGCATTCATAACTCTTATTTGGCTCTTTCGGGGATAGAAGAGATCTTGATGCGTCATGGTTACACTACCTCTTCCATTTGCCCAGATAAAGAAACTTTTGTGATGCTTGAACAACCTCTTCCCAGTCTTTGTGCTGATCGCCTAGACTATAATATTCAAGGTGCATACTTTCAGAATTTTCTCACTAAAGAAGAGTGCTTAACACTCTATGAAAACCTAAGCTTTGAAAGCGGTTGTTGGCTGACAGAACAAATTGATCTCTTAAAAAAACTCTCTCGTTTTTCTTGCTTTATGACTAAGGATTGTTGGAGTAGCCCTTTGACCTCTACCTCCTCTGTTTGGCTTGCCCAAGCTTTGCGACAAGGTTTAGATACAAATCTTCTGTCTTTAGATGATATCCATTTTGGATATGACGACGACATATGGAATAGACTCTCTCATGCTGAAGACCCTGTGATCAAAAAGTTGATGTATATGATAACCCATGCAGAAAAATTCTATACAGAAACCGATTCTGAAAACGCCTCTGTAGTTTATCGCTTTAAGTGCCGTGGCATCGACCCCTGGATTGTGCACGAAAATAAAATAATTCGTTTAAGCTCTATCGATCAAGAGCTTGCACAAGAGCTCTTATCTCTTAGAGCAAAAGCAGAGGCAGGCTGGGCAATCAGCCTTAGAGACCCAAAACTCAAGTTATAAACAACCTCCTCATTCAGAGCTTATCTTGCCCGTTAAATCGTGAAGTTGTAGTCTATACTTAAGTTTCCATATTGTTTTATTAAAGAAATTTTATTATGAAAAACAAGTTTCCTAAAGTCGGAGTTGCAGCTGTTGTGTTCCATAATGGCCTTATTCTTTTAGGGAAACGCAAAGGAAGCCATGGCGCCGGTTCATGGTGCTGCCCAGGTGGTCATCTTGAGTTTGGGGAACAAATTGAAGAGTGTGCTGTACGCGAACTCAAAGAAGAAACTGGGCTTGTAGCCACTTCTTTTCGAACAACTTCCTGGTCGAATGATCTGATAGAGAGCTCTCATTACGTTACTTTTTTTGTTTTAATAGAATCTTTTAGTGGAACAGTTGAGCTCTTAGAGCCTGAAAAATGCGATGAATGGAAATGGTTTTCTTTAGATGCTCTCCCTTCGCCTCTTTTCCCCACAACTGAATCTTTTTTAGAAAAGGAGAAAACCTCCTCTTTATGTTAACCCTCTTCTTTATCCTTAAAGGGATATCTATTGGGTTTTCTATCGCGGCTCCAATTGGCCCGATTGGGGTGCTCTGCATCCGAAGAACTCTGCAGAAAGGGAAGGCTTCGGGATTTATCTCAGGCTTGGGAGCATCGTCTGCCAGTTTCTTATATGGAGTTACCCTGATTTTTGGACTCTCTCTTTTTTCTAATATTCTCATTAGTGGGCAGTTTTGGCTCCGCCTAATTGGAGGAATTTTTCTCATCCTAATGGGGCTAAGGATCCTCCGTTCCCAATTTGAGTTAGGGCAAGAGAAGTCCTCTTCTCGCAATCTCTTCCAAGATTACATCTCTACTTTCTTCTTAAACTTAACTAACCCAATCACCTTAATCTCCTATTTTGCCATTTTTTCTAGTTACGGTTTTGAAGATGGACAAGCGGTGAATTCATCAACAGCTTTTCTTCTGATGGGCATCTTTATGGGCTCAGCTCTATGGTGGGCGATATTGAGCAATGGAATTTCATTTTTCAGAAACAAACTAAGCCGAACAAGCCTTATGTACATCAACCGGATCGCAGGCTTGATTGTAATCAGCTTTGGTCTTTGGTCTCTCCCCTTCACACTCGAATAATACCAATTCTCAGAAATAACTTCACATTTGAGCGCGTCAAAGCGTCTAATTTCAACGATCGTAAATAGCATTGTATTGGTTTAATACTATGCTGTTTACGATCGTTGAAATTCGACAGCTTTCTCGACTTTGGACATTTCCATAAAAAGTTAGTTTGCCGCTTTCTGTACAACCAC
>CAZBHP010000131.1:0-4655 GCA_964491795.1 uncultured bacterium
TAAGTTCCTACACGGACAAAGCTTCTTAATCCTATAAGGAGATTATCGCCAAGGTTAGTGACTGCTACGCGGCCATTAAGGTGTAGAGCATCTGTTGCAAAGTTAATCGGAGCTAAAACGAATTGTCCTACTCCACTGAAAAAGTTTGAAGCTACTAATACAACGCAAGCTGCAACGCCTTTTAAGCGTGACATTACAGGAGTTGAATTTTGTACGCTTGGGTTAAGTAAATTTACTCTTTCTAATTGATTTTGCTCTTTTGCGGGGGTTTGTACACCAAAAGCAAAACCGCATAAGCGGTCCATACGTGTCACTGTTGCCATAATGCCTCTCTATGATAAATAAATTTTAGGAGTTTTGTTAAAAATATATTAAGAGATAGTAGCAT
Source organism: uncultured bacterium (assembly GCA_964491795.1). Classification (GTDB taxonomy): domain Bacteria; phylum Chlamydiota; class Chlamydiia; order Chlamydiales; family 2-12-FULL-49-11; genus JAFEGE01. The sequence continues at coordinate 389 of CAZBHP010000131.1, forward strand.
GAGAAAGGTGTTTATAGCAAAAAAAATGTCGTGTAATTGTTAAAAATCTACGTTTTGTATTTTAGAATGCGAAAAGTTATAGGGTTTTAAAAAAAAATAGCATTTTTAGGAAGCATGCGCGCTTATTTTTTATCTAAAAAAACGTAGAAGAAGGATCAATATCAATGTGAAGACGCACAGAACTTGGAATCTTGACGGGAAGAGATTTTAATAAAGAAGATAAAAGGAAACTATTTTGTCCTTTGATCAGACATTGGAGACGATGGCGATCTTTTACTTTGGCGTGGGCGGGTGGATGTAAGGGAGTCACAGCAAAAGAGGGGGGAAGGGTCCGTTTAAGTGTTGCGTAGTAATTGTTAGCAGCTTTAGTTACTTTGGGAAGATCGGTGCCGCTGAATACAATTTTCGTAAGACGGGTAAAAGGGGGGTAATTGAAAAGTTTGCGCTCTTCTAATTCTGTGTGAAAAAATTGCTCGTAGTCGTCTTCAAAAGCAAGGCGAATGATCGGATGATCGGTCAGAAAACTTTGGATGATGACTTCTCCCGGGAGAAGACCACGCCCTGAGCGGCCAGCGACTTGTGTGATCAATTGAAAAACGGTTTCATGAGAGCGAAAATCTGGAATGTTGAGAGAGCTATCGGCGTTGAGAATACCGACAAGGGTTACTGAGGGGAAGTGGAGACCTTTAGCGATCATCTGTGTTCCGATCAGAATATCTGCTTTACCTGCCCGAAATTGTTTAAAGATCCGATCATGGCTCCCTTTTTGCTTAGTAGTATCGCGATCCATTCGTAGCGTGCGGCAGCCGGGGAATAGAGCGTGTAGAACTCTTTCTACTTGTTCTGTTCCAGGTCCTCTATATTTTAAAGTCTCTTTTTCTCCGCAGGAGGGGCATTTTTCTAATTGGGTCGGAAGAGAAAAACCACACATATGGCAAGAGAGGATATCTTCACTTTTGTGATAGGTGAGGGCTACATCGCAGTGGTTGCAATGGACAGGACGCATGCAAGAGGTGCAAAGGCGCGAGGTATAATAGCCGCGGCGGTTGAGGAAAAGAATAGTTTGTTCGCCGCTTTCGATTTTCTTTTTCATGCTATTAATGAGAAGCTCTGAAAACAAGGTAAGCCCTTTGGCCTTGGAGCATTCTTGGTTCATATCAACAATAGAGACTTCAGGTTTTTTAAAATCGAGTGGCCTTTTGGTTAATTTGTGAAGCTCATACTTTCCTAAAAGGGCATTTTGGTAGCTCTCCATCGTAGGAGTCGCAGAGCCTAAGATAACAGTTGATGAGGTTAATTTTCCCCGTACGATGGCAAGATCTCTTGCGTTGTAGCAAGGCATCTCTTCAGATTGTTTGTAAGACTGTTCGTGTTCCTCATCAATAATAATTAGGCCCAGGTGAGGGAGGGGGCTAAAGAGTGCAGAGCGTGCCCCAACGACCACATCAATCTCTTGTTTTCGCATTGCTTGCCAGGTGTTAAAGCGCTCTCGATCAGAGAGGCGATGATGAATGACCGCAATTTTTCTTTGGAGGCGAGCCATTAGACGCTCGATCGTTTGCGTGGTAAGTGATATTTCAGGAACTAGTAAAATAGCAGCTTTACCTAAAGAGAGGGCTTCTTGAATAGCTCGGAGATAAACTTCAGTTTTTCCGCTACCAGTAATTCCATGGATAAGGTGGGTGGCAAAGCGTTTTTCTTGTAGGGAGGAGGCGATAGAACTAAAGGTTTGCTCTTGTTCTAGAGAGAGAGTTTTTGGAGGGGTTGGAATAAAATCTTCCACCTCCAAAGTTGGTTGCTCGACTTTGACCCGTTTTTTCTGTAAAAACCCCTTTTCTATAAGCGAGGCGATAGAGCTTTCTGAGACTTTTGCGATGTGTAATAGTTCTTTAAGGAGAATTCCTTTAGGAGCTTTAAGCATTTCATCAAGGACGAGCGCTTGTTTAGCAAGGCGTGCTCGATTTTCCTGAAGAAACGTGATGATTTTTTCTTTAGGAGTTGCAAGCACGATGAGAGACTCTGTTTTTTCCTTAATCTCTTTTTTTACGCTCGCAGGCAAAAGGCAGGAAATGCATTTATCGATCGGGGTTGCGTAGTAACGTGACATCCAATCAGCAAGTTCGAAGAGATCGGGGGTGAGAAGGTCGATTTCGGAGATGACTTCATGAATAGGGAGTGTGTTTTTTACAGTTGTCTTATCGAGTAGGGAAAGGACAGTTCCTTTACGGAGCTTGCCTCGAACAGGGACGTGTACGCGAATCCCGGGCTTTATTTTATCAGCTAAGATTTCGGGGATGCTATAATCAAGGGGTTTGTCGATTGCTTGATCTAGGGCTACTGAGGCAAATTGCATGCTTTTATTTGGTTCCAAAGATTCTTTTTTTCCTCTTTTTGCGCTGATAAGAGGGCAAGATCGGAGAGGAGGATAAGGGGAATGTTAAAGAGGGTAGGAGGCGTTCCTCTGTGGTAGGCTGATAAAAGGTGAGGTGATTGGAAAAAGAGGGTTTTAGAGAGGAGAAGAAGTGCTAAGGAAGGGGTGATAAAGTTTGTCTCTTCTTGGATATCGACAATCGCGCAAGGGGCAAAAGTGGTTTCAATGGCGCTTGCAAGAGAAGTCAATAGCGAAAGATATCCTTTTTCGCGTGGGTGAGTAAGGAGGAGAATGCGAGGGATTTTCTTTTCTACTTTCTCTAGGGGTTTTTCTTTTTTTACTGGAGAGGGAAGAGTAAAAGGGAGAGTATCTGTAGGTCTATAGTTTTCTTGTAGATAGGTAATAAGTGAGGAGAGAAGTGTGTCCATACGATATTTATACCATTTCTAAAATTTTCCTCAAAAGGTTACCATCTTAAAGATAATTTTACGGGGGTATCAAAAATGGAAGGAATAACAGTATGCGATGATCGCTTTCTTAGAGACATTCTTTATCCCTTTTCTGCAGATCCTAGTAGCTTTTCAATAGAGGAAGGGATCTCTTCTGCGGAAATTTCTGAGTTAGCCGAAAGAATCCTTAAAAAGGTGAGTTCTCAGTTTGAAGGACTTAAAAGCGAGCTAGGAGAATTGCCATCTTATGGCCCAGTGCTTACCCCGTGGCATGTCTGTAGAAGTATTGATTTTCTCTTAGAAGAGGGATCTATTTGTGTGTGGATGATAACCACCACAAAAGATTTGGTTCCGTTGCCTTCTCATTTTGCTAGAACTTATCATCAAGTTCATGCAATTGTTCGATTAGTAGAGAGCGAAATTTCGGCTGCTCGCACTCTTGCTTCCTCATCGGATTCTCCTCCCAACTTTCCTCCTGAAGTTCTAGGTGCGGCCGACAATGCTATGGCTGTTTTTAGATATCGAGAGGCGATTTTCGAAAAACTTAGAACTTTGGCAGGATATGAAAGTTGTTGTCCTTCTCATCTCTTAGATTGTTATAAAAGCACGGCAAATGAGGTAAAAGCCATTCACTTAAAGGTGAGTGCATGCGTAATAGCATCGATTGCTTTAGCGGCTAAGGTGCGAACTTGTTACGATGAAAGTACTTGTAGGAAAATAGAAGATATGACTGTAGAAAGCCGAAGAGACTGGGAAAGGATAGTCTCTTTGTTAGATTAAGATCTATTTAGAGAAAAGAGCTTCGGCGTAGGCTTTGGGGTCAAACTCTACTAAATCATCGACTTTTTCACCGCATCCTAAAAAGAGGATAGGGATTTTACACTCTCTATAAAGGGCTAGAGCAATGCCCCCTTTTGCAGAACCGTCTACTTTGGTAAGGATAATCCCTGTTAGAGGAGTGTAGGTGTTGAAAGTGCGCGCTTGATCAAGAGCTGTTTGTCCAAGCGTTGCATCAACGATTAAGTATGTTTCATGTGGAGCTAAAGGATCTTGTTTTTTTGCAGTGCGCTGAAGTTTTTCTAGCTCTTGCATAAGATCGGTTTTGGATTCAAGTCGTCCTGCAGTGTCAGCGATGACCACATCGTATTGTTTGGCTTTCCCTTTAGATAAAGCATCAAAAAGAATAGCTGATGGGTCGCCCCCTAATACTCCTTTTACTAGATCGATCTTTAAGCGCTCAGCCCAGAGAGCTATCTGTTCCTGGGCTGCAGCTCGAAACGTATCACCGGCGGCTAGAAGGACTTTTTTTCCAGCATCCTGCTCTTTTTTAGCAAGCTTTGCGATGGTGGTCGTTTTTCCGCTCCCGTTAACCCCTACGATGAGGATGAGGTTGGGTAAGCCAGGAAGAGGCTCTTTTCCTAAGATAGAAGGGGGGGTGAGAAAGGTT
>CAZBHP010000132.1:0-2426 GCA_964491795.1 uncultured bacterium
CCTAGAGATCTTTCGATCTCACCTAAATCCTCTTCCTTCGATTCATAATCATCTGGGTATTGTATACAAAGCTTGTCATATTCATCCCACTGAGCCTCTAACGCATTTCTGCAGGCTGCCACTTCGAGTTCTTGTGCGATCATTCTCTCTTCTAATTCTGCTATTGCTGCAAGGCGTGGAGGAACAACCCGATCCCAGGCAGCTTTATCTGCGTTTGCTACTCTTTCTCGTATAGGGCGCAGGATGCGAAATGCCACTTCTTGACATACTTTGTCTTTAGCATAGGCTTTGCGTATTTTATCCGCAGGAATTCCTGTTTCTTGACTGAGCGCCTCTATATCTTCATTGGTAGCTAAGGTGTGATAAGTAACTACAGCGTGACGCAATCCTGCAAGGGCATCTGTCATACGAGAGCTGCCCCCGAAAATTTCAGCAAAAAGGTCCTTTAGCCTTTCCCAGAGAGAAGGGCGTGGTGCAGGGGTATCTAGGGGTGATAAAGCCCTAGGTGTCTGTGGAACTATAGCTGTAACGCCTGTCATAAGTAACCATTAAAATTTATAATAATTATAACAAAAACTTTAATTAATTTTCAATAATTGTTATAATTAAATGTATATAAACGAACCCGGAGCGTGTTATGGACGGTTTAGAACAGAAATTAAGGGCAAAAATGGCTCTTTTGGAGAGTCAGATGGATTTTATGGAGTCTGATATGACCCATTTAGACGATATGCTTAAAGAGTGTGGCTTCCCAGAGGGGCTCAAAACTCTTAAAACGTCAGTAGAAGAGTTTATTTCTACCATGTCCCCCAAGAGAGATGAGCCTCGTTTATAGGGCTCTTTTTACTCTTTCCAAGAGAGTTCTTTGTCAAAAATGCCCCTTTTTGCTTTAATTTAGGGGATGGCAAAAATCATATTCAATGAGACAGAAGAAAAAGAGGTCCCCGATGGGGATGCTCTTAAAAGCCACTGTGAAGAGGCAGGGGTCCCTTTCGCTTGTGAAGAGGGGATTTGTGGCACCTGTGTGGTCGAAGTTCAAGAGGGGGCAGAGAATCTGACTCCTTTTACTCAAGAAGAGCTTGATTTTTTGGGCGATGAGCAGTGCGAGCGCCTTGCCTGTCAGTGTAAAATCAAATGCGGTATTGTAAAGCTTAAATTTTAAAGGGGTGGTTATGACAGAGACAGTGACTAAAGAGATGACAATTTCCGATATCCTCGGCAACTGGCCCCATAAGAGCCAAAAATTGGCCCAAGAGATCACCAACGCTGGTCTTCACTGCGTAGGCTGTGGAGCTGCTACCTGGGAGACCCTAGAAGCCGGAATGCTCGGCCATGGAATGAGCGAAGACGATATCAATAACCTCGTAAGCCGTCTTAACGCCGTTTTAGCCCAAAAACAAGACCCTACCACGATTTCCCTCACTCCAAAGGCTGCTGAGAAGTTTCTAGAGATCTGCGAAGAAGAGGGTAAAAAAGGCTGGGCGCTCCGCTTTGGCGATAAGCCAGGTGGCTGCAGCGGCTTTGAATACGTCCTAGACTTCTCTAAAGAGGCTAAAACAACCGATACAACGCTTCACTCCCACGGCGTCGACATTCATATCGATCAGGGAGCTTTTAAACGCCTTCTAGGCTCAGAAATCGACTTTTTCGAGGGTCTGAACGGCTCAGGCTTTAAAGTCAGCAATCCGAACGTTAAGTCGTCTTGTGGTTGCGGTAGCTCTCAGTCGTATTAATCGACTTCTTCCATCCTAGAAGGCTCAGGAGTGCCTAATCTGACAGCTATAGAAGCTCCAGAAGGGATTACCACATGAGTCGGTGCTCTTCTTCTCCTAGTAGCTCTACTTGTTCCGCCTCCAACGGTCATAGAACCAGGGACGCTAGCGTCTGTGTGAGCTGAATCTGTCCTTGGTGATGGGCGAGCATGTGCTGCTGTATAAGCTATTCCAGAAGAAGCTCTAAGAGCTAGCTCTTCTCGTCTTAATCTTTCCTGTGCCATCGCATCAACCAAAATTTGAGGACCTAGCCTCACAACTATATGATCTCCTGATGGCGTAGATGGCCTAGTAGACGCAGGAAATGCTGCTACAGGGTGTCTAGATGGTACGGGCGTGAAGGCACTATGTGCTCTCAGCGTCGACCATACTGAAGAAGGGGGTGGGGGTGGTGGAGAAATAGATGCTTCACTCTCTATACTTGGTTGTCGCGATGCAACAGGATGAGCTGGAAGAGAACTGGGTGCTTCGTCCCCTAAGACGGAAGGAGGTGGGGGAAGATGTTCGGCTACGGGAGACGGACTACCGCTTTGAGGAGCTGGTGGCAATGGAAGAGGTGGGGGAGGTAACGGGGGCGATGGAGCGGGAGATCTACGTGGAGTAGTAGGAGCTTCTGCCGGAGAAAGCCCAAAAACACAGGCTTTAAACTCATCC
>CAZBHP010000132.1:2454-2678 GCA_964491795.1 uncultured bacterium
GCTGATTTATCATCGCCTTGGGGGGTTCTATTAAGAGCTTCTACGGAACCTGATCTGTACACAAACCCTTCATCTTTAACGCCTAAAAGATTTGGATCATGAGCATTAGATCCTTGCTTATCAATAACACCTTGAAAGTGGCCTCTAGCAAGATCTGCAACTCTACCAGCCTCGCTGCGCATATGTGCAACCATCTCTGATGGAATCTCTTGTTCAGCACCCGA
>CAZBHP010000132.1:2688-4637 GCA_964491795.1 uncultured bacterium
GCATCAAGCATGAGGAGGGTAATAGAACGGTAATAAGTTCTACCGCCTTCTTGATAACTGATATAGCCCAAAGGGAGCTCTGTAACTGGGGCTGGAGATGCGGCCGGTGGTGGCGATACGGGCGATACACTTGGTGCCGGGCTAGGGGCTGCTACCGATGGGGTTGACATGAGGATTCTCCTTATATAGCGTTATTATAATTAATTGTTTATATCTATAATAACACACGATATTTATACTTTCAATAATTTATTATAAAACAGTGGAATATTAAAGGATTGTATATATAATGTTGATAATTAATTAATTTTTTTGTTATAATAAGACCCTAAAAAGGGAAAAACTATTTTTAGGGAAGAAGGTCGTTATGACAGGTCCAGTTTCCAGAGAGCCTATAGCGCTTCAATTGAGTAAGATTTCTCAGGTGAGGAGTGCGCCTGTAACCACAGGAGCCGAGATAACTAGTAGGGTCCTTAGGACAGTTGGGGGTGTAACAGTCCCTCTTGTGATTGCCCAAAAAGGTCTTTTTGGAAGGGTTTCCTATAGAATAAGCTTTCCTGATGGATTTACCTTCGCGAATAGACAAATGGCGTGGGCAGATGTAGTTCACCTCCCTTCTGGAAGGGTTATAGAAAATGGGGCTACGTTAATTATCGATGGGAGAGCAAGAGCCTCTATTCCTACGGTATCCCAAGATCCTAAAAAACCCTCACCTCTTTTGAAAAGAGGAGTGGTTGCAGGGACTTTGTATGTCTCCTCAGATATTACGGGAACTCTTGTAAATACAATCTTTTTTGTATCGAGTTTAGCAAGTAATCCTGGACTTACTGCTGCTTTGAAGTATAGCTCCCTTGCGGTTGTCTTTACAGGGGCGATTACGATGTATAGCGCTTGTAGAAATTTAAGACGTGCTTTAGCAATTGGTGATGTAGCTGGGAAAGTGATAGAGATCATTCGACTTATTCGTGGAGGGTTTGAAATCGCCACAGGACTTGTTGCTGGTGCCTTCCGTACTATAACGCTCATTGCTGCCGCACCTGGAACTGCAGCTAAAACTGTAGTGGTTTCAGCTTTGCCGCTTGGGATCTCTTTAACAGCAGTTGCCTCTATCCTGTATGTTTTAATTGCCCTCCCTTTTGCCATTATGGCGGTCAAGGGAATCCGTTTGATTAGAGAGACTGGACGCCCTGTAGAAGAGGCATTTGCAGCTTTGCAAAAACGTGTAACTCTTCAAAATGAAGACTTTATTCGAGCAGAAAAATCGATCTCATTCAGAAATGAAGCAGAGCTTAAAGCTTTATGTGCGGAAGATATTCTTTTGACCAGTGAGGAAAGAAATATTCTTTCAGAGAGAGATCGAACAAGAATTAGAGAAATTGTAAACCGTCTTCATAGCGCGAGAGAAAATGAGGTGAAAAATCATTTAATTAAGCGGATGGAAAAAGCTTGTGCCCAGCGTAAACTTTCAAAGCACGCCGATTACTTACGAGCTGCTGGGGGAGGGTCCCTTGAGCAGTTAAAAATATGTGAAGTAGCAGCAAATGGCCAAATCTCTTTAGAGAAGATGCAAGATGTAGTCAAAATTGCTCGCAAAGAAGCTATCAAGGCAGTCATCACCTATACACTCATTATTCTTACAGCTATCATTGGAATTACAAGTTTTGTTCTAACTACAGTGTTTAGTGGTGGTCTTGCTCTTGTGATTGGACTTGGGTTAATGCTTGCCATGAATATCCTCTGGCTTGCATTAGATAGCCAGGGTCTCAAAGCTAAACTTGAGGCATTGAAGACTTCTAAAACTTTGGATAAAGTGATCATGTCTATTTTCCTTGCGATCACGGTCCTTTCCATTGCGGCAGGAGCTTTTTTCTCTGGAGGTCTTCTTCCTCTGATTTTGATCCTTATCTTTGGCGCTATCTCTGTTGCCTTCCAAGGGAGCATGCTAGGAT
>CAZBHP010000133.1:0-4603 GCA_964491795.1 uncultured bacterium
TAAGCGGAAGGGAGCCCCGATGGCGAGATATCGGAAAGAGAAATCGCTTTTTATCACGAGGAGGCTGTAATTTCTACGCGACGAGGGAAATAAGCCCCGCTAAAGGCGGGGCTTCATGTTAAAAAGCGATTTGTCGAACCGAGATTTCGCCCGATGGGTGGGAGTGGGAGGGCTCAAGCGGAGCAGCCCTTCCACAAAGCAAGTCGCTTTTTTATAGATCGGTTTGTTAGAGCGTAAGCAAATAACTTAGAATTCTATAAATTAGAGGCACCACTGCAAGCTGCAAGCTTGGGGTGGCGCCTCTTTGTTAACAGAGTTGGATATAAAGGTGATAAAATGCTTGCGGGAGGGGAGGGGTTTTGTTAGCAGTATGGATATGGGTGTGATTAAAAAACGGCAGCTATTTGAGTCGCTCGCTTTACGGGTCTTTTTGATCAGTTTCACCCTGGTAATTATCCCTCTTTTCTTGTTCACCATCTACATGTCAAGGAGGATTTACAATGAAAGGGTGCGTGATATTGATGATGGATTAACCCTTTTTCTTCAGGATCAAATCCATTATATTCAACAACTAGAGACAAATTACAGCAACTTTTTAGAGGCCTTTTGGCAACTTGATAATCTGATTGAGACCCACTATGAACATGTGCCTGATGAGATCATTGCCCCCATTTTAGAGAAGCTTGCTCGGCAGGGGGCTGCTACTGCGATCTTTTATTTGGACGTACAACCAAACGGGGATCTTATTTGTGGAAACTCCACGACGATGCCCCTTTATCGAGGGGTAAATTTTAGCCCCTATTTTAGCTTAAACTTTTTAGAAACAAGTGGTCGCAATATATTTATCGCGCGCGACCCTGTCTTTGACCACAGTCTTTACATCACATTTCTCATCAAAAATAAAGAGGGGAAAAGTGTGGCAGTTCTTGCAGCAAGTATTGCTTTAGAGAGACTTATAGACTCTCTTTTAACATTGCGCACAGTGTATGACGCCAATGTCTCTATCTTATCCAAAGATCACAAAGTCATTGCAACCACTCTACAAGGGTTTTTAGGGAAGGAGGTTGTCTTTGTCGATAAGAAAGGGGGGGATCCAAACCAAGTTTACATGAAGAAAGTGGGTCAAATTGATGAATATGCCCTCTTTTTTGGAGGCCATAAAAGATTTGTTGTCAGCAGTTTTTTCCCCGAAACAGAGGAGATTATCCTTTTAACAATCCCCGTGGATGTCTCTCTGCAAGAAGTTTACCGTTATCTTCTTATGATTGGAATTTTGCTCCTTTTTATGATGGTCATTGGGGGAGGTATCTCTTTTCTTCTTACCATCCGGATGGCAAAACCTTTGAAAAAGTTGCAACAGGTGATGGGCAAGGTGGGAGAGGGAGATTTGACAGCCCAGTTTTCAAGAGATTCTCTTGGATTTGAAATCAACCATTTAGGAGAGGGATTTAATGACATGGTCCAATCTCTTATCACCCACATCGAAGCGGTCAAAAAAGAGAGGGCAGAGAAAGAGACTTACGCAAAAGAACTCCAAATTGGTCATGAAATTCAAAATTCTATTCTCCCTAGTAAAGAGATCAGTTTTCCAGGGGCCTCTGTTGAAATTTTCTTCCGCAGCGCTAAAGAAGTGGCAGGTGACTTTTACGATTGGCTGATCAAGGGGGATCAGCTCTTTGTAACTGTTGCAGATGGGGTTGGTAAAGGGATTCAAGGCTGTTTATACTCGTTTGACCTGCGGAGCATCTTGCGAACTGCTATGAATGACGAAGACAATCTGCAGAAGATTGTCACCAAGACAAATAAGCTTTTTTGCATTGATACCAAAGAGACTGGAAGTTTTGTGACAGCTTTTTCGATCGTTTACAACCGAGTTACTCGAAAGCTGCAGTATGTAAACTGTGGACATAACTATCCACTTCTCAAAAGAAAGCAAGGGGCAATTGAACTTTTAAAGCTGAAAGGGATCGCTTTTGGAGTGGAAGATACAGCAGAAGTTACAGTGGGGGAAACAGCCTTAGAAAAGGGAGATCTTCTTATTCTCTACACAGATGGGATTAACGAAGCTGAGAACAAACAGCAAAAGCAGTATAGCGAACAGAGGCTCGAAACGCTTGTTCGAACTTCTACAAAAGAGAGTCCTCAAGAGCTTATGCAAGAGATCCTAGCCGACATTACCGAGTTTGTCGGAGGAGCTGAGCAGCACGATGATATGACCCTTATTATCTTTAGAGCAGATTAAAATAAGGGAGCGCTACATCTACAATAGTTGTTAAAACTTCGTCCACGAAAATATCTCTGCCAGAGAGCGAGGCCTCTTTGGAAAAGGAAGCACGCAAAGCTTCTAAAGCACCTTTTACAAGATCAATCGGCAAAACAAGAGGGCGGACCACAGCTTCTACTGTGAGGGCTGGAAATCCTAATATCTCATGGGCATCACAGAAAGCATCGACTTTCTCTGTTACGCTAGTTGTTAACATTCTAAACTCCTATAAGTTGATTTTTTTGAGAACATGAGAGGGGTCAGTCAGATTCTCATTGACTGCGATCCTTTCAGCTTCTTCTAATAGTTTGCCTAGTTTTGGACCAGCTGGAATCCCAGCGGCTATAAGTCTTTCCGAAGAGAGGATAGGTTTGCGGTTTTTTTGGCGCTCGATTGCCTGGGAAAGTCTTCTCATCCTTTCCAGGTGAATTTCTTTGTAGCAGGGGTCGGATGCGTGCAGAGAGGTAATAGAGAGGCAAATAGAGCTATGTGGGAGAGCATAGAGCTTAACCCAATCGTATTCGTCTTTGCAAAGAGGGTGGCGCCACTTTTCAAGTTCTTCTGTAAAGAGTCTATCTTCTTTTGAGAGTTTCAAATACTCAATTAATTTGAGCCTTTCAGTAAGTATGCTATTGGGAAAGAGTTCTAAAACCTGGGCGATTAAAGGGGCATCTTTGGGGAAAGAAGGCAGCTTTGCAATTCTTGTTTCTAGATCTTCTAGAGAGAGATTTTTCAGAGAGGGGAAGATTACTTGAAGAAGACCAAAGCTGTGGAGCAGAGAGAGTGCTTTTTCAAAATGGGGAAAAAGGGCCATCTTTTTAAACTCTTGCCAGACCCGTTCTATGGCAACAGAGGGGAAAAGATCTTTTGCATGCGCAAGAATTGCTTGAATGGTGTCTGGATCGATTGCAAAATGAAAACGTGAGGCGTAGCGGACTGCTCGTATCATCCGAAGGCGGTCTTCTAAAAAGCGCATGTGCGGATCGCCAATTGCCCGAATAATCCCTTTTTTGAGGTCTTCTTTCCCTTTGACATAATCGTAAATCGTCTCTGTCAGAGGATCAAAGAACATCCCATTGATTGTGAAATCGCGCCTTTCAGCATCTTCTTCAGGAGTTGCCTCCTCTATCTTATCGGGTCTACGGCCATCTTCATATCCCGTCTCTTTGCGAAAGATTGCCACTTCAAAAGAGTGACCATCGAGGACAACAACAATGATTCCAAAATGGACCCCCAGAGGAATTGTCTTTGGAAAAAGGGATTGAATCGTAGAAAGGGGAGCATTTGTGACAATGTCAATATCATGAGAGGGGTGTTTCATGACAAAGTCTCGCACCCACCCTCCGGCAAAATAAGCGACGTAGCCTGCATCTACCAGCCGGCGCACGATTTTTTTCGCTGCATCAAGAGGCATAGAGTCACAGTATATAAAGAGGGCTCTTTAGAGGCGATTCCAAAATTCCTGTTTGGGATTAAATACGCTCTTTTTAAGCAGGCTAGGATTTTTCATAAATCGCCTACTCGCATTGAGTATGTGCTATTTATGAAAAACCTATCCTGCGTAAAAAACCTCGCATTTCGTCTCCAAAGTAATTTTGCAATCGCCTCTTTAAAGTGCAGGAGAATTGGTGTTGTGTGTAAAATGATAAAACGATGAGAACGATAAAAGGGCGGCAACTTTGTGCCGCCCCTCACAAGAGGTCTATTAAACTAATTTCTAGTGGATTTTAACTAGAGGGGATTGCTGCCAGTCCATACGGCTGCTACTGCGATTGCAAGGCCCAAAAGTCCGCCAAGGCCTCCGCCTACGAGTAAGGGCAGAGTAAGAGGGAGCAGAACAAAAGCGCCTCCTCCAAGGCCAAGGGCAACTATAGCACTAGCCAATAAAACCCCTGCTCCAGCAATAGCGGCACCAATTAATCCTATACTTAGAATATAGGCTATGGTCATAGCCACTTTGTGCAAAGTAGATGAGGCTTGTGAACTAGGCTCTCTCTCTTGGGGAGCTATCGCATGAGGCTCTCCAAATGTTGGGAATTGTGAATCGTCTCTTCTTCCTAAAATGGGGGATACGGCCATAATAAAGTTTTCCTTATAAGTTTTTTAATATGTTATTTATTATACAACAAACTTAATTTCTAGGCTTAATTAAATAATAAAATCTGTGGTCTTTTTGAGTTTAAAAAATAAAGTATAATCAAAACAAAGTAAGAAGAATTCCTCCTTCTTCAGAAGGAGGTTCTTTTAACTTCTTTCGATTCGCCCTGTTGGAAAGGGGCCCAAACAGAGAAAAGCCAGGGGCTTTTCGAATTTGGGAGGGGGCTCACCTCAAGATCACCT
>CAZBHP010000134.1:0-4505 GCA_964491795.1 uncultured bacterium
AAAAAGTTTCTTTGTTTGATGTGGAAAAAACCATTTCTATGTTTCAAAAAATGGAAGTACCCATTCTAGGGGTGATAGAAAACATGAGCTTTTTTTTAGATTCGCTTACAGGAGAGAAGCATTTTCTTTTTGGTTCGGGGGGAGGGGAGAGTTTGCAAGAAAAATTTTCAATACCCCTTTTGGGTAAAGTGCCTATAGATCAGCTGATTTCAGAGACCCTTGATCGGGGAGACTCTATATTTGAGGAGAGGGGATCTTCTTTAACCAAGCAAATGCTTTGGGAGATTGGCCTTGAGATTGAGAGCAAGATATGCGACAATAGAAGGGAGTTAAAAAAATTCTCTGAAGTGAAAGAGGTCGATAAAACGCACTTTTCATGCGTAGTCGATGGAAAGACTCTCCTTTTTTCTTATGCGGCGTTGCAAAGGTATTGCCCGTGCGCCCGCTGCCTTGGTCTTTCCGCAAATGGGGTCGATCCCTATCTCTCTATCGAACAGATTGAGAGGGTAGGTAATTACGCTCTCCGTTTTCGTTTTACTTCTGGGTGTGACCACGGGGTATATACATGGGACCTTTTACAAAAACTCTTTCTACCCTCATCGCTTTCGCTCTCCTCATAATATGTTTGGTTTCGTGCGGGGGTAAAACTAGCAAGAGCGAGCTTTCTCGTTGGATTGAACCTAACGGAAAAGTGAAAGTCCTTGCTACGACATCTATTGTGCAGGATATGGTCTCAAACGTTGGTGGAGAACATGTCGATGTAATAGCCCTTGTCACAGGCGATCTTAACCCCCATTCTTACGAACTAGTCAAAGGAGATAGCGAAAAGTTTCTTCATGCTTCTATTATTTTTGCAAATGGCCTTTTATTAGAGCACTCACCGAGCGTGCAGTATCAATTACAATCCCATCCAAACGTTCTCTTTATTGGAGATGAAATTCATAAAAAAAATCCATCGAAAATTATTTACGTAGGTAAAGAGATCGATCCGCATATTTGGATGGATCTTTCTCTCTGGACTGAAGGGGTCGACTTTGTTGTAGAGCGTTTAAGTATCCAAGATCCTCTTCATGCCGAAGATTACAAAAAAAATGGGGAGATTCGTAAGGCAGAATTTCTAAAGACCGATCTTCATATCAAAAAAGAGATGGGAAATATTCCCTTAGAAAAACGTTATTTAGTTACAAGTCACGATGCTTTTAATTACTTTGTAAGAAGATATCTTGCTCCTCAGGAAGAGAATAATGGCGCCTGGAAGTCTCGTTTAGAAGCTCTGCAAGGGCTTGCGCCTGATGATCAAATTAGCGCCCTTTCGATTCAAAATATTGTCGATTATGTAAGCGAGCACGATGTGAAGGTAATCTTTCCAGAGGCGAACTTAAGTCAGGATGCGCTTCAAAAAGTAAAAGAGGCCTGCAAAAGTCGAGGCACCATTATACAAATCCCAAAAGAGTCTCTTTTTGGAGACACCTTAGGAGAAGAAAATAGCCATATCGACATGCTTGAGCATAATGCTCGCATTTTAGACAACTATTTAGGGGAACATGGAAGATAAAATCGCTGTTCGCAGTTTGACTGTAAATTATGATAGAAGACCTGTTTTGTGGGATATCCATCTAGAAGTCCCTAAAGGCTCTCTTGTCGGAATTATTGGGCCTAATGGAGCTGGTAAAAGCACGCTCATGAAAGCGATGATAGGCCTTGTCTCTCCGCTTTCTGGGGAAGTAAGTTTTTTTGGAAAATCGCTCTCTGATAGCATGCAAAATATAGCCTATATTGCGCAAAAAAATGCCATCGATTGGGATTTTCCGATCACCGTTTTTGAAGTGATTCTTATGGGTCTCTACGGCCGTCTGGGTCTTTGTAAACGGGCTGGAAAAGAAGAGAAAAAAGAAGCGATGAAAGTGCTTGAAAAAATCGGCATGAAAGATCTTGCAGATCGCCAAATTAGTGATTTATCAGGAGGTCAGCAGCAACGCCTCTTTGTAGGAAGGGCTCTTTTACAAAATGCCGACATCTTTTTTCTCGATGAGCCTTTTGTCGGGATCGATATGACAACTGAGAAATTTTTGATCGAAATGTTTAAAGAGTTGTGTAAGGCAGGAAAGACAATTTTCATTGTCCACCACGATTTAAACACCGTTGAGTCGTATTTTGATTGGGTCATTATGCTTAATATGCGCCTTGTTGCGTCAGGACCTCGAGAAGAAGAGTTCCACGGAAGAAATCTCATTGCGGCGTATGGACAAAAAGGGCAGATTCTCGAAGAAGCCCTGGAGATGACCGGGATGAAACGAGAAGGGATACGAGATGGTAGCTCTACATGAGTTTTTTACAAACCCCATCTTTAGCATAGCAACCATTGCTTCAATGCTGATGTGCTTTGCCTCTTCTTTGGTTGGCGTAATTGCTTTTGTCTGTAGACGCTCTCTTATTGGTGAAACCCTTTCACACGCGACATACCCAGGAGTTGCTTTAAGTATCCTCATCGGTAGCTTTTTTGTAGGGAGTTTTGAAGCGATCTTCCCTTTAGCTGTCCTCATTGGAGCTTTTTGCGGGGGGCTTTTTGGACTCAAATGTATGCTCTATCTAGAAAAAAAGCTCTCAATCAATAGTGACACCGCACTATGCTTTGTCCTCTCGATCTCTTTGGGTCTAGGGGTTCTTTTAGCGAGCCGCCTCCAATTTAGTCATCCTATTTGGTATCAAAAATTGCAGATGCTCCTCTATGGACAGGCGGCAACTATGCTGATGTCGCATCTTATCTTATACGCAGTGCTCGCGCTTTTTGTGCTAGGCACCATCATTTTCTTATTTCCTGGGATGAGGATGGCTTACTTTGATCCTGATTTTGCCTCGCGCATGGGGGTTTCTGAAAAGTGGATTGCGTTTGCAACAAAAATCCTCTTGGTTCTGGCAGTAGTGATTGGCTTGCGTTGCACAGGAGTTGTCTTATTAGCAGGGATGCTCATTGCGCCTGCTATCGCAGCAAGACAGTTTTCTAAGACGCTTGCTCAAATGTTTGTCTGGGCAAGTATTTTTGGGGTTGTCAGCGCTTTTTTAGGGAACTATTTATCAGTGCAGTGTGGGGTAATTCTTAAAAGTCACTATCCTACTTTAAAAGGTGGGCTCCCAACAGGGCCTTTGATTTTACTCATCGCAGCAACCTTTGCCTTTCTATCGCTTCTTTTTGCCCAGGAGAGGGGATTTATTCCTCGCCTCTATCGTGTGCAAAAATTTCGTCGTAAGTGCCTTTTAGAAAATATTCTCAAAGAGCTCTATAAAGGAGAGCGGCCACGTGCTTTAAAAGAGTTAAAAAAACTCCACCATCTCTCTTATTTCAGACTCTATATTCTTCTTTTCTCTCTTAAAAGAAAGGGGATCTTAACGGGAAGTAGCGACAGAATAGAGCTTACAGAGAAAGGTTTTCTTAAAGCTCAGAAAATCGTCCGTCTTCACAGGCTTTGGGAAGTTTATCTATTTGATTACTTAGGGGTCGAGGCAGACAACGTCCACCAAAGTGCTGAAGAGATGGAGCATATCCTCACACCAGAGTTGGAAAAGACTCTAACAAAGCTTTTACATAACCCTGAAAGAGATCCACATAATCAGTTAATACCACGAGGAGATAGTGTATGAGCGATCACTCTTACTGGGGCTCCACCTTTTTCCACTTCTTCCAAGTTTTTTTTCGAGAGATGTTTCTTTTGATGACAGGGCAAGTCCCTTTATCGCATCTTTTAGGAGATGAGATTCAAGTCCTTGTTTTAGCGCTCCTTGGGGTCTCTTCAGCGATTGTGGGAAGCTTTTTGGTGTTAAGACGGATGGCAATGCTTGCTAATTCTATCTCACACACCGTTCTTGTAGGGATTGTGATCGCCCTTGTATGTATGCGCTATTTCTACGGCAGCTTTTACACAGGTTTTGCAATCGATATGCGGGTGCTTCTTGTCGCATCACTCATCTCAAGTCTTCTCACAGCCTATCTCACAGACTTTTTACACCAAGTGCTGAAATTGCAAAAAGATGCAAGCACAGGGCTTGTCTTTACAACTCTCTTTGCTCTAGGAATCGTTCTGGTCACTATTTTTACACGAAACACACATGTCGGTGCCGAAGCCATCATGGGCAACATCGATATGCTCCATGTGAATGATCTTAAGATGGTCTTTTACTTAATGCTTATGAACCTTGGATGCGTTTGCCTCTTCTATAAAGAGTATCTTCTGACTTCATTCGACTCGCAGTTTGCCAAGCTCTCAGGATTTTCCTACCGCTTTTTTACCTACCTCCTCCTCTTTCAAACAAGCGCAACAGTCATTGGTGCTTTTAGAGCCGTCGGGGTAGTATTGGTTTTAGCACTCCTCGTTCTCCCAGTCCTCTCAGCTCGCCTTTTAACCAATAGATTACACACAATGATTGCCCTGGGCGCTCTTTTCTCAAGTCTTAGTGCTCTTATAGGAGTTGCTTTAACAAGGCATATTCTCTCTGTGTATGACGTAGCC
>CAZBHP010000135.1:0-4504 GCA_964491795.1 uncultured bacterium
TGATCTGGATCTCCATAATCCAGACCTTTTTTACCAACAAGGATTAGCCCTCTCTAAGCACGGCATCGAAACCAAAACTAAAAAATTCCTTCTTCTAGCTAATAAAAAATTTAAGATAGCTCTTAAGCTAAGACCTGATTTTTTCTTGGCTTGCCAAGGGCTCGGAAATACCCTTTCTTTTTTAGGGACCCTTTTAGGAGAGCGCCACTTTTTTTTACAGGCCAAAGAAGCTTATGAAAAAGCTCTTAAGATTATACGAGGGGTTGCATCTGACAAAGTAGCCCAGCTCTACTGGAGTTATGGAAAAGTGATGAGAGATTTGGCTCTCTTTTCAGGGGAAGTCTTTGACCTTAATGCAGCTTTATCAGCGCACGCAGAAGCCTCCTCCCATAATGAAGATCTGCCCGCAGCTTTCTGGCAAGACTTTGGTTCTATCTCGCTTAAAATGAGCATACAAGTAAATGATATTCGCCTTACTTTAAAAGCGATTAACTGCTACAAGAACGCCCTTGGAAAATCTCTATCCTCTTTTGAGAGCTGGCATTATTTAGCTCAAGCCCTCTCTACGTTATATCAGTGGACTCATGATGAAGACCATTTCTGTCAGGCAAATGAATGTTTTACCAACGCTTCTAAACTTCACGCCCAAAATAAAAATCTATGGGTCGACTGGGCACATCTTCTACTCTACTCAGGCAAACGACTCAAAGATAGCAAACGTCTCCACTCATGCCTTGAAAAATGCCGAAAAGCTTATTCCTATGATCGCAAAGAAGAGCGGCTTTTAAGTATATGTGTTGAAGCCCTTTCTTTCTTGGGCGCTAACTTCGATCGCCTTGATCTAATTCATGAAGCCCAAAATAAAGTAACAGAGGCGTTAAAGAAAGTAGGGCCTACTCCTGAAATCTTGTTCTCTTTTGGAAATACCCTTTTTGCTTTTGGTAAGTATTTTCACGATCTTGACTACTTCTACCAAGCCATAGAAAAATATCAAGAGGGGCTCTCTATTGACAGAACATGCCATAAACTTTGGTTTTCTTTAGGCCACACTTACGCCCTTGTGGCCAATATCGAATCTGACTCCGCCCTTTTAGAGCGTGCGGGTAAGTTTTTTAGTCGAGCGATTAACCTCCATTCTGAGAGCAGTTACTATTATGAATACGCATGCGCTTTGGCTAAATTAGGCGAGATTACACAAGACAAAAACACCCTCGAGCTCTCCCTTGTCCACTTCAAACAAGCCTTTGATTTGCAAAAAAATGCGGTTTACCTCCATCCAGAATGGTTATTTCAATACGCCCTTACTCTCGATTTAGTCGGAGATGTCTTTGACGATGAAAAACAGTATATTAAGGCGATTGAAATCTTAAAACGGGTCCTTGTCCTTGATCCCGATTTCCCAGATGTGCACTATAAAATTGCTTTGATCTATTTTCACCTGGGCGAACTTACAGAAGAGAGTGAAGTCTATAAAAGAGCCCTCTCCCACTTTAAGATCGCTTACCAAGAAAACGAAGAGAATGAAGCTCTCCTTTTAGACTGGGCTCTTACTTTAATCCATCTTGGAGAAATTACCCCATCAGAGGATGAACGCCTCTCTCTCTGGCAAGAAGCAGAATACAAACTGATCCAGACAGTTAAACTTGGGGAAACTGAGGCCTATTACCACCTCTCTTGTCTCTACTCTCTCATGAGATACTATGAAAAAGCGATGACCTTTCTCGAAAAGGCAGAACAACTTGAAGCTCTACCTCCTCTTGATGAGATCCTAGAAGATGCTTGGCTAGAAAATTTACGCCAAACAGAACTCTTCCGCTCTTTTATCAGCAGCTACACTTCTTAACCTCAAAAACTATTGATCTCTTGGTGGCCGCGGCCTTGCAACTCTTGGTTTACAAATAGGATCAAGAGCTATACTTCCTGGCGCAAAATTGGTGCTAATAGAACTCGTCTCTCCTGTAACAAGATTTAACCAGGTAAGGCTTTGAGTCCCTATTCCAGTACCACCAAGGCTTCCCACACAAGCCATGGTTCCATCGCTTGTAATTGCAATGCATGCAGGTTTCTCTCCCACATCCGCGCTCCCTGTACTAGTATCTAGTCTAGGATCGATCACCATAACTTGATTAGCCCCTGTGTAAGCAACTAAAAGAAAATTTCCATCCGGAGTCATAGCCATCTGACCAAACTGACACTGTGTAGTAGGGTCATTCGTATATATCGTCCCCTCAGGAACAGTTATACTTTCTTTAGTTTGAAGGTTAAAAGAGTAAAGAGCATAACCCCCACGTGTAACCACATACGCTTTACTATCATTCGGGGTAAGAACTATACTCTGTATCCCCTCATCATTAGGCCCAACCCCTCCGACCTTTTCTACTGTTCTGTTTGCTAGTGATACAGCAAAAATCCCTCTTTGACTAGCATCCTGCCCGTTGTTACACGCTCCGTAATAGATGGTTTGACCATCAGCACTTAGCGCCATAAGGTGCAAGTTCATCCTCCACTCACAAAAGGCCTCAGAAAAAGGGACAGAAATAGGTTCTCCTTTTGTATGGGTCGAAATCTGGATCGGAAGTATAAAAGTTTTAAGATCAGAAGTTTTACTATAGGCAACATACATAGTATCGCCATCGGCTCCATTTATAATAGAATGCATCTTGATGCCTGTTTCTAACTCTATAGGAGTTTCAGCCGGTCCGAATGTTGGAAATATACGTACCGGGAAAACCTTGTTATTTGCAATCATATACAGCTTTTTTCGATCGGGAGAGACAACCATTCCAGCGCAAAAAGCGATAAGTTGTGACAGAGGAGCGTCACCTGTTTTTTCAGTTAAGCTGTAAGAATATGCATGGCCAAATCCACCAACATAAGCAGTTATCGGTTTTACCATAATTTTTCTATTTCCTTAATTTTTATTCTATTATAAAAAATAGAAGCATTTTACTTTTAAAAACCCTCAAAGAGTTAGCATTTTTTCTTCTTACAGCAACGTTTACAGCACTTTCCGCAATTCTTTTTCTTTTGGCATTTCTTCTTTTTAGGAAGAGCTGGAGACTGTGTCGGTGGTGGAAGAACTTGTTCTTCTTTCTTAGCAGGGGCCACTTTATTTACAACCGGAGGTAGATCTACTTTTGCAGGAAGTTCTTGTTGTGCAACCGGAGGTGCTTCTATTTTTGCAGGAAGTTCTTGTTGTGCAACCGGAGCTGCATTTATTACCCCTGGGGCAACATTAATCGTTTGAGGCGCTATAGAAAGTGGTATTGAAATAAGAGATTGGCGTTTAATAAGATCAACAGGGGTGATACTTCTTCCCTTATAACTTGCGACGTAAGCCATTGTCCCATCTGATACAAGAGCTACGCTCCGAGGATCAGGTGAAACTGTGACGGCATTTGGGACGAAATCGGTCTCTGTATCAATAAAAGCAAGCCAGTTGGAAGCAGGAAAAACAGCATATAGGGTTTTTCCATCAGGTGAGAAAACCATTTCTCCTGCACCACAAGATACCGAGCCTGTCAAAACCAACTTTATTGTTTTGGTTGAGAAAGTAAAAGAGTATATAAATCCTTTATCAGTCGCTAGGTAAGCTTTTTTATTATCAGGTGTGACAGCTATATTCCTAACAGTAGCATCAAATCCAAGATTATTAATGGCCCCTGTAGCAGGGGTTATAGAAAAAACACCTAAGTTAGTACCTGGCTGGTTCGCTCCATAGTAAACAGTTTTACTATCGCTACCCATTGCAATAGCGGTTGTATTTCCTGAACCCGGACAATTAAGAGAAGAAGCGGGCAGAGCGATTGGCGCAGATTTCGCATTAGTAGCTGTAGTAATGGGGATTAGAAAAGCACCCATATTCGTTAGAGAAAAGACATACAAGGTCGCCCCATCGGGGGTGCTAACAATTGAAACAGGAGGAGTATCTAGAAGTATAGGCTGTCCTGGTTCTAAATTTGGAAGAGAATATGGGATAATTTGCCGGTTATTAAGAAGGACGTAGAGATGGTTTTTACCGGGAGGAATGATCGTCCCTTGAGGGGCCCCAGGCAAAGAGACCTTCTTTACGATCTCTTTAGTTTCCAAATTAAAGGAAAATAATAGATAACCTTCTAATGAGGTAATAAATGCAAATAAAGGGTTATTAGCCATATCCTTCCTTTTTATTTTAATTATAGTAAACTTCCTAATTACGAATTTTTCTATATGGCGAAGCTGTCTTAGTGTTTCTCATTGAACGACTGCCAAGCTGCAATCTCATCCCTTCAGAGCCTCGCATAAAGCGGCCAATTTATCCAACAATCCTTACTTCGTCAGAAGAATTTCTCCTTCTTCAGAAGGAGGTTCTTTTAAAAGTCTTGCGTATATTTAGAAGTTTCCGTTTTTTCTATTGATATCGCTTCTACTCTAAACAGGTGCTCCAAGAGCCCTTGGTTGAAAAGGGCCTCTTAAAACCCGGTTGGCTACTTATTCGCCCTTAGCACTGAGCGAACCAATTAAG
>CAZBHP010000136.1:0-1773 GCA_964491795.1 uncultured bacterium
CCAGTAGATCCTGTTGCACCAACGCCAGTTGGACCAGTTGCTCCTGTAGAGCCTGTGATTCCAGTTGGTCCCGTTGCGCCCGTATTACCAGTTGATCCAGTGGCTCCTATTCCTGTTGGACCAGTTGCTCCAGTAGATCCGGTTGCACCAGTTTGTCCTGTAGATCCAGTTGCTCCAGTAGAACCAGTTGATCCGGTTGGACCTGTAGGCCCAACACTTCCAGTTGGACCGGTTGGTCCAGTTGCACCCGTGGCTCCTGATATACCACCTGGTCCAGTAATTCCCCGAACTCCCTGTGGACCGGTCGGTCCCGTAGGTCCAGTAGGTCCAGTTGGTCCGGTTGGCCCCGTTGGACCTGTAGCATCCGCAGACTGTACAGAGGTTCCGCTTGTAGGTATTATCGACATCCAAGGCATCTGTAAATTTTGATAAGAAGGTTTAGCAAGAAGCCCTATCGAATCTGTTAAGCAAAAAGAAATCCCTACAAATAATAAAATTGGACGACTGATTCCGAAATTTATGTTCAAAAAAATCTCCGTGAAAATTGTTTGGTAGTACTCTGATTCTGATTGAGGTTTTGTGTTAAAAGACTAACTTTTGAAATCACTTGGGTATATACCACTCGTGACACAAAAATCGGTATAACAACCCCATTTTGTAATGACTCTCCATATGGTTTTAGACAGGCAAAAGTGCTTCGTAAATAGCTCGATACCCTTGCCAGAACCATCGATTGCGAATGCATATCCGAGTAAAGTAAACTATTTAATTGATATTCTGCAAGAAATTTTGCTACACTATGAAACTGTAGTTTTTACAAAAAATGACGACAAACGAATACTCTTTTTTTATTAAAACACCCTGGTTATTTACATACGCTCTTGCCTTATTGCTGCCTCTTTTGCCAGTTTCAGCTGCCAAAACCGGCTTCACTTCAGACTATTTAACAGATACAATTTACTCCTTTGATTTAGATACTGGCGTTTATCAACCGATAATCACCGTCCCCCTCGGTGCTGACTTAGTTGATATAGAAATTTTTGGTCCACGCACTTTGTACGCCCTTGGCTACAACGATAGAAATTTATATGCGATCGACTTAAAAAATTTGACCTACAGCGTGGTAACTTCAACCCCCATTGGAAGCAGCTCAGAATTGGTCTACAGCGTATGCATAGCTGATGCTCATACAGCCTATGTAGTCGGCTACCAAGAGAGCAAAATTTACACGCTCAATTTAGATACCGGAGTTTCTACGACATTAGTCACTCTTCCCTTAGGGATAGGTTTAACTAACATGGCTCTAAAAGATCAATCAACGGGCTATGTCGTAGGATACCAAAGCAACCATCTTTATAAAATCGATCTTCAAGCAGGAACCTACAGCGTAGTCACTCCAGTGGCTATTGGCTCTCCAAGTATGCCAGCTCTTGAGGGACTCAGCTTGGTCAGCGATACTTTAGCTTATGTTTCTGGAAATATTGATCGAAACATATATAGCGTTGACTTACAGACAGGAAGCTTTGCCCTTATAACTCCTACCCCGATCGGCAACTCAAGCACATTTCTTATTAATCTTGAGACGTATGATGGGATGGCTTACACAGTCGATAATCTAGGAGGAGAGATTTACAAAATCAATCTCTCGACTGGAAGTTATCAAGTTCTTGCCAACATCCCAGGTACAAACTTAACAGGTATGGCTCTATGGATTGATCCGATGCCCCCCATACAACCACCGCCACCCCCACCACCTTCTCCTTACATACCTCT
>CAZBHP010000136.1:1783-4490 GCA_964491795.1 uncultured bacterium
CAACTATCTCAATCAAAACGCCCCTCAAAACGTAGTAAGTCTATTTTCCACCTTACAAAATGATCTTGCAGGCGCTCTTCAAGCTACAGCACCTACTCGAAATAGTGCTTTTACGTACGCCTCACAAACAGGGTATCTTGCGTTTACTCGAGTTATAAGTGACCACGAACGGCAAAAACGTTTCCAGTATCAAATTCTAGAAACATCTGAAGACGAAACCTCTTCCTGTAGGCAAGAAGATCCTTATACCGTTTGGCTAACCCCTTTTGGAGGGTATACTCACGTAGAAGCACAGCAGCAAACCCCTTCCTTTAACATGAGCTTAGGGGGCACGACTGCTGCCTGGGATTATAACGGAATCAATCAAAACCTTTTAGGAATAGGAGCCGGGTATCTTTATACCCACATTCAGGAAAAAGAGCATTTAGGCCATGGAAATGTCCAACAAGGCTTTCTTACTTTCTATGGAACAGCCAATGTAAAAAACTGGTATCTCGATCTTGGACTATCGGGTGGATTCTATTATGGCAAGAGCGTGCGAAAAATAGCTTTCCCTGGGATCAATCAAACGGCCGAATCACACCCCCAAGGCTGGCAAGTGGGACCTAGCTTTGAAGTTGGTTACAACAGATTTGGATCAGACTTATGCATTCCACCTAAGCTTGGAATTGCCCCTTTCTTATTTGTTGACTGGATTGCAAACTTTGAGAAAAAACTGCAAGAACACGGTGCAGGCTCTCTTAACATGGGCCAAAAATCTCGCTTTTGCTCCCTTCTTCAAGCCGAAGCCGGTATTCGCTTTCATGAGATCCTGGAATGGGAAAATGGGAAGGTGATTTTCCGAGAAAAAGTTGCCTACTCTTACCAACAAGCTTTTGGAACAGGATCAATTACAGCATTTCTACTCAATTCTCCAGGAGATTTTACAGTGACAACCCTTTCCAAGCCTCAAAACCTGGGCGTAATAGAACTGTCTATGCTACTTTTATCCCACAACGGCAAAATTCCTTATATGGATATATGGTACGAGGTAGAGTTTAGCCCAGGATATCAGCTTTACCAGGGGGCTATTGAAATCGGGAAAAACTTTTAAAAAGATAGATAAACATCTATAAGCACATTAACTCAGGTTAATAAATTATTTATTATAAATTTTATTTTTTTATATTAATAGACCGTATTTTTTTATATTAATAGACCGTATTTTTTGATATAATTAGACAGTAACCTTTTGGAGATTTTCTATGACTGACAAAAATCAAGCTCTTCTTGCTTTATCCTTACTTATAACACCTTTTGCGCTGCCCTCCAGCCCTCCTCAAGATATTTCTTTTACCTCTGCAAGTGAAAATGCTCCCACTAAAAGCTCGCATCGCGCTGCTGCTAGGCGGATGCGTTATGAACTTGAGACCGCTCCAAAGCTTGAGCCTCGTGGAATCTATGTAGGAGAGCTTCAAGAAAAATGGACATTTCCCTCAGACCATTTACCGATTGGGATGACCTTTCAAGGGGTGCATTTCGCTTCGTGGAATGTCTTGGATGCCGCATACATGGACTGGGTAATTGAAAAAAACTCGCAAGGCTTGAGCCGCTCTTTGATTGCTGATGAACATGTCTATATCGAAGACTCTCAACTTACCGTTCGAGATCGCCATGTCGTGGATCTCGTTTTAGAGATGATCTCTCATCCAACCCATCCACGTAGTGTCCTCTCTTTACAAGAGTGCAGTAAGCCATTTCTTGAAGAGTTAGGATCGAGATTACCAGGGCATTTTGCTGTCATTTCTCATCACGGAGATGCTGTTCTCGTTGACAAAAGATGCTTTGCGGTTGTGGATGCAAAAGAAGTCGTTGGTGTTTTTAGAGATGCCCCTTATAGAACATTTCAAGATATTACCCTTGAGCGCTTAAGTGATGGCCAAAAATTACGCGTTCTTAATGCCCACTTACCTGGCGATCCGACAAAACCAGCTCGCTTTGAATTTACTCATTACCTAGCTCAGACCTTCGATTCTTCTGTAGCTACGATTGCTATGGGAGATATGAATTTCGATGAGCTAAAAATGTCTGAAGCGCTCACACAAGCCTTTTTGATTCATCCCCCTTTCTCTCTTTACTCCCCTTACTGCACCGATATCTCCCCCTACGTCTTCAAATCAAAGGCCATCGACCATTTTCTAGTTTACTCTCCTGACCAATCACCTGTTACATTAAATGCCCCAAATGAAGTGATGTCAAACTTGAGCTCTATGGTCTCTCTTCTTGAGGGTCTGCTTCAAGAAGATCTTGTAGATCCGATTGCCGATTTTGCTCAAAAGAACTGCTTAAATGAGGGCACCCTCGAAAAGATTAGGGATTACGTTTATTTAAAACTGCAAGACGAATACCTAAGACAAATATTCGAAAAGATTAAAGGGTTATATCCAGATGCCAAAATGCCCAGTTTCCACGGAGATATCGGTCCTCACATAAGTATCATCCGTCACGATGAGTGGAAGGGGTCTCCTATCCAAACGATTTCAGAGCTTGGAATGAGGTATATATTTAATCCCGTTCGAATTGATGTAGTAGAAACTGCACATAAAAGACTTTGGGTTCTGGTTGTAGAACTAAGCCCAGAACTTGCTGCAGTGCGAGGAGAGTATGCAGTTGGGGATATGCCCCACGGGCACGAGTTTCATGTTACTCTCGCGCAAGAATCTCTGTA
>CAZBHP010000137.1:0-4423 GCA_964491795.1 uncultured bacterium
GAAATAAAGAGATGAGGGCTTTCCGTTAAATGCATTACTATTTATTTATTCTCACTCTCTTAGTTTCATCTTGTGCAAGAATTGGACCAGCGCCTAAATCGGAGAAGCAACAAATAGAGATGTGTTTGCAAAAAAGTCGCACAGACATCGAAGAATTACGCCATGATTTACATTCCCAAAAGATGGAACTCAATATTCTATCAGGGAAGATTGGAAATCAAACCGAAACGATCTCTTCTTTAAAAAAAGAGTCTCTTGAAGTCTATCAAGAACGGGTAGAAAACTCCCTTCACAAAATCGATACTTTGGAAAAAAAGATCTCTTCTTTAGAGAAAACTCAAGGTGAACTCAGCAAAAACATTCAACAAATCTCTTTTGATACCTACGAGATACGAAAGGCTCTCTCTCAAGGTAAAGAGAGAATTAACGAGTTGGAAAAGCTCCTTTCTCTCTCATTAAAATCTAAACCAGAAAAATCTAGCGAGCCTCTCCACTCAAAAACAGATGCAGTGCTAGAACAAGAAGTTCTCCGTTAATTATGTTAGGTATTTTTGATTCTGGAGTCGGTGGGCTAACCATCTGGCAAGAGATCAAAAAAAGATCTCCAAGTGAGGGAATTCTTTATTTCTCTGACACTGCCCACATGCCTTACGGGGAAAAAAGTCCTGGAGAAATTCTATCTCTTACCGCTTATGGCATCCAAGTTTTACTCGACCATGGAGCAACCCACATCGTTATCGGATGTAATACCGTGGGGAGCCATCTCCCCCCGGGCTTTCTAGAGAGCTTTTCCTGCCCTTTCTCCAATATTGTAGACTCTGCCCTCTCCATGGCTTCTTCGTACGATAAGATTGCAGTAATTGCGACAAATGCCACCATTGCTTCCGGCTATTACCAAAAACACTTGAGGAATCGTCTGATTGCCGCTTTTTCTTGCCCAGATCTTGCCCCTATGATTGAAAAAGGGGTTATCGAACTGTCGGTGATTCAAAGATCCCTCCTACCTCTGCCACCGGAAACCAAAACTCTTCTTTATGCATGCTCTCATTTTCCTCTTATCGATTCTTACATAGCGCTAGTAAGCGATGTTGCTACACGTCTAGATCCTGCAACCCATTTAGCCAAAAATCTCCCTTTATTAGGAGAGGGGGGTAAGGATATATTCTTAACTAGCGGAAACCCTCAAACATTTTATAATGTTGCCTCCTCACTCTCTCATGCAAAACTTTCTTTTCCTTTTTCTGTGAAATCTTTATATTTCTAGAGGCAGACGTAAACTCTCCACTTTTTGGGTTTACTTAGATCTATTTTACAGGTGAGATAATGAGTCAAAAAAAAAGAATATTACTTATTGAAGATGAAGAAGATATTGCAGCCCTCATCAAGCTACAAGCAGAGCTTTCTGGATATAAATTGCATGTCGAGGTCGATGGAATTAACGGTTATCGAGCCGTTGAACGCGAGCAGCCTGATTTAGTCCTTCTTGACATTATGCTCCCTGGGCAAAATGGCTATGATGTATGTCGCAAAATCAAGAACAATCCAGAACTGCGCAATATCCCTGTGATTATCCTCTCCGCCAAAGACGAAGAGTTAGATGTTCTTTTGGGCTTAGAACTAGGCGCTGATGATTATGTAGCCAAGCCCTTCTCTCCAAAAATTCTTATGTCTCGGATCAAAGCTGTTTTACGCCGTGGAAAAGAGTCTGAAAAATCACCCAAAGTCCTCACTTTTGGAGACTTTGTCCTTGAAGTCGATCGCTATCTTTTACGCAAAAAAGAGAAGGTGATCCCGCTCACCCTTTCCGAGTTTGGTATCTTAAGACGTCTTCTCCTAAATAGAGGCAAAGTCCTTACCAGAAACCAACTCTTAGACGATATCCACAACGATGACGCCTTTGTCGTCGATCGCAATATCGATGTTCACATCGCAGCTCTGCGTAAAAAGCTAGGGCCCCATTTCCTCTGGATCGACACTGTCCGAGGTATCGGGTACCGCTTCAAAACCACCCTCGACAAAGAGGCCAAAAAAGAGCTCGTAGCGAAGTAAATTTTTTGTCTTGTCAAAGAAAGTGTGTAAGGAGCCCATGCAGTTGTTTAGATGTATTCTCCCTTTTTTACTAGGGGCTCCTCTCCTGGGTGCTTTAGAAAATTGGCCTGAATACTCTCTACAAGCTCGAAAAGAAATTGAAGAAGTTGGCAAAAAAAAACAGGTTAAAGCTCTTGTAATTAGCTTGGGAAGAACCTGCAGAGTTGCCCGCCTTTGTCAAAAAACTAAGCTACGATCCTATGCTTTCCCTTTTGATTGGATCGTTACCCCTTTCTCCTCTCTATGCGAGCTCATAGAAAATGATTTTGAAGGGTTTTTTAATTTTAAACACTTTACTCGCTGGGTAGAAGGGAAACAGATTATCAACACACGTTATGATTTTTACTTCCCTCATGAACCAATTCATTTAGAAGATTGGTCTGATAGTAGCGAAGGGCTTTTACCAAAAACAGAACAGGCTCAAAATTCTTATCGAGAAACACAAGAAAAATACAACCGTAGAATCGCCCGTTTCTATGAGGCTTTTGCATCCACTATTCCTTTATATCTTGTAAGGGAAGATATTACTAAAGATGAAACCATCTATTTATATGAGCTTTTAAAAAAGAGATTCCCCTTTAAGACTTTTACAGTCATAGGGGTAGAACGGCATTTTACCGGATCAACAAATATTGATACTCCTCATCTTAAGTTCTACGCCGTAAAAAAAGAAGACTCTCATTTATCCGAAAAAGATGAGAGATTCCTAAATAAAGCCCTCTCTAAAATAAGATAAATTGAGCCAATTCTGCCCACGGGAAAGAAGAACAGGATCGGCAGGATATTGGCTAATGCCTAGAGGATTTGCAGGATGGGTTTTTTGTATAGATCTACTATCCTGCTTATCTTTTAAGCCGCAGGCTATCCTGCGTATCCTGTTTTTCTATTTTTATACCCAAGATGATTCAAAAGTTGGCATTTTAGCTTTGCTGACATCCCAAACTTTAAAGCCCTCTCGACTCGCCCTATTTTTAATAGGAGCTCGCCTCGACGCCGGCAATGCCTGCTTTAAATTTTGGGCGTCTGCTTCGCTAAAATATCCAACTTTTGAAATCACTTGGGTATAAATTACTTTTTAAACACGCAATAATTTTGTTTGCAAAATAAATTAATTTGTGTTTTCTATAAAACTAATTGAATTAATTATAGACAGTTGGTGAATTATGAAAATCTTGATCTTGTTTCTAGCCGTTTGCTTGAGTAGTTGCGCAACAAAAGAGGCGCAAACGACAACAGCTTTGAAAGTCAAACAGGAGAAAGGGATTTTAGCATCACTGACCGATCAAGATTTATTGTTGATGCGTAAGCACAATCCAGAAATTGCTGAAAAGATAGAAAAGACCTATGCCCTAAATATTGATGAAATTATCAAATTACAGGGGTTAGGGGTCTCTTCAGATGCGATTATTGAAATTTTGGTGTATACCAAAAGTCAATTTTCACTCTCAACCTCAGATGTAATCCGGATGCAGATGGAAGGTGTCTCGCATAAAGTGATTAACTATATGATTAGGACATAAAATATATGGGCAAAACAGGTGTTATTCTTCTCTCTTTATTAACCCTTACGACTTTTTCTTGCG
Organism: uncultured bacterium; assembly: GCA_964491795.1. Taxonomy (GTDB): domain Bacteria; phylum Chlamydiota; class Chlamydiia; order Chlamydiales; family 2-12-FULL-49-11; genus JAFEGE01. Next base: position 3,672 of record CAZBHP010000137.1, read on the forward strand.
CGACTAAAACTCAAACAGGAGCACTAGCAGGAGGCGCTGGCGGAGCCGTTATTGGCGGGGCAGCAGGTGGTGGGACAGGCGCTCTTATTGGAGCTGGGGCAGGGGCTGTAGCAGGAGGCCTAATAGGGGCTTATCTAGATGCACAAGACCAAAAAAAATTGAGCCCAACAGTACGAAGAAAAATACAAAGAAATGAGCCGCTTACTCTTGTCGAAATTGCAGATACCTATGATTATGGTGATGGTCTTTCTTCAAAGAAAATGAAAAGGGTAATCGTAGATACAAATAGCCAATACCGCCTTAGAAAAAGAGACATAAAATGGTTAGAGCAAAATGGGCTTACGCAAACACTCATTAAAGCTATTAATAACCCTAATGGACCACCACCTGTATATAAATAAAAAAAACCATTTTTCAGTTGAGAAAATGTAGGGAGTTCGGATAAACCTCTAAGGAAAACTTCGTTTTTGGAATGTAGATAAATTCGAGTAAATTCATGGGCACTTTTTACCAAACAAGGGTAGAAGAAAAACCGCAGGATCTAGAATATCCTCGGCTCATTGAGAAAGCTGCTCGCTCAACTCTTGATAAATTCCGCTCTATTCTTCGTAGCTACACCTTGCTACATGTGTCTTTCCTCTCTCTTATCTTTATACAATCTTTAGGAATTTTCTTCTCTCTTTTCTTTTTTCAAGGGGCCACTTTTTTAGCTCTTCTCCTTGCAAGTTTTTTCCTTACGTTTTTTTCCTACA
>CAZBHP010000138.1:0-4408 GCA_964491795.1 uncultured bacterium
AGGCGTATCTCATAAAATTGGATCACTGAGCACAACAGTTTATTATAATCAGCTGGATTGGGATGCTCCGGTGGGCGGAAATGTTCCCACTTCTGGATATCTTATCTACAGAAACGGTCTGTTAGTGGTAGAAATTCCTACAGAGGTGTATACTTGGCAAGATCCGAACACGCCCCAAGGAGCCACAAGTGTAACCTACGCAATCGTTTCGGCATCACCATCGAGTCAATCATCCCCTGTCTTTGTCACGGTAACTAGAGAAGCAAATGATTAAGAGAAAAATTTTCACACTTCTTCTTTTGGGAAACATCTTCACTCTACAAGCGGCCCAGCCTGCTCCTGCTCCTTCTCCGGCACCCACGGGGAGTGTATTGCCCCCATCGAATTTTCAAGGCTCTTCACATGTAATTGGGTTGCTCAATGATACAGTCTATTATAATCAGCTTGATTGGGGTATGCCTAGTAGCGGAAATGTTCCAACTTCGGGGTATTTAATTTATAAAGATGGGGTTCTTGTGATGGCACTCTCTGCAGAAGAATTCACTTGGCAAGACTTAGATGTTCCTCAAGAGTCCAATACCAGCGTGCTTTACACGATTATTTCTCTTGCTGGAACCACTCAATCAGCACCCTTATCTATAGAAGTTTTTAGATTAGAGTAGATTTTTTGCATTTTTTTTGTTAAGGTCCAAAAAATAGAAGGATAGAGCTTGTAATGGGTATGAGTTACGCATTTGTTTTTTTCTGGTCGATTGTGGCTTTGGCTTATGCAATACCAGCACCTGTGTATCTTCCCCCTTCTAATTTCCAAGGATCTTCTCACGAAATTGGAACCTTGGGAGATGTCGTTTATTATAACCAACTAGATTGGGGAGTCCCTGCTGGAGGGACAGTGCCTACAAGTTATCGGATCTTTAGAAACGGGATTTTTGTAGAAGAAGTGCCTCCAGAGACATTCACATGGCAAGATCCAAATACGCCTCAGGGGGCAGATAGCACTGTTACTTATTCTATTGTTTCTTTATCGAATGGGAATCAGTCGGCTATTTTAACTGTGACAGTAACGAGAGGACAGGGTTAAGATGAGATGGTTTTTTTTGTGTGCACCCGTATTTTTTATGGTAGGATGCACTAAAGTCGATGTGTTTATAGATGGAGAGCCCTCTACGTGTGTTGAAACAGCCGCATGCCAGCCTCAAGAGCAATTTGTCCTAAAAAAGAAAGTAATCGCTAAGAAAAAAACTTGTGAGACTGCTGAAGTAGTGGAAGTGGCTCCTTGCCCCCCTGTTCCGAACAGTTGCTACACTTTAGAAAGAAACTGGTTTTTGCAAGGGACAGCTGGTTATTATTGGCCTTTCTGGGATAGATTTCATGACATTTATGGAGGGGGCGGGATTTACGGGGTTGCTATCAGTAACGCACTTCCTGAAGGGCTCTCCGGCCATCTTTTCCAGACGTTATATGGATGGGTCGATGGGCAATATTTTTCCAAGTCTGGCAAAACCATTGGTTCCCCTCAATACGACACCAGGCTGACTATGGTCCCTTTTTCATTGGGATTAGAGTATAAGCCTCACCTACAGTATTCTTTTAACTCAGGATATTGCGTCACCATGAGACCTTTTGTGGGTCTTGGTTTACAAGTAACCTACCTGCACATCCACAATAAAGTTCCGTTTGGGCCCGCCCATGTGAACAATTGGGGAACAGGAGGCGTTATCAAATTCGGCTGGGGTTTTGATTTTCCCCGCTACTGGGTTGTTGATATTTTCAGCACGTTTTCTTACATGAAGGTGAAGAGTAACAACCTAAGTGGTGGTGTGCTTGGAGCAGCTGTAGGTTACAGTTGGTAAAAACAGCCTCATAGAGTTTTTTACGCGCTATCTGTAAATCTTCTTGTGGATCATCAAGACGGCAGTAAAATTCTTCGACTGTCTTTATTTTTCTTCCACACATCTGTAAGGCATTTCCTGGGCTTTCAAAGAAAAACATCGGTTTATTGAAATAAAGAAAGTCGTAGCCGATAGCTGAATGATCTCCTAAATAGATATCCACGCTCTCTAAAAGAGGATAAATCGGAGGGGAATCAAGAAGCACACGGACATGTGGAAAGTCTTCGGCTAAACCTAGAGCTCGATACACTTCAGCAGGGTGGTATTTCTCTAAAAGAGGGTGGAGTTTAATAACGAGGTTTTTATCTTCAGGGAGTTTTTTTATCAGCTCTTCATAGTGTGTAAAAAAGCTTGTCCCGTATTCTGTATCAGCCCAGGTAGGGGCGTACAGAATAGTTTTTTGTTTGTTCGGGAAAAGTGAAAGAGGGGGCTCTTTATGTTTTTCATGGTAATAGGCCCGATAATTGCCGACAAAATTATGTGGTGGAAGAGGACCTATTTGTTTTAGCCTCTCGTATTGGAGAGGTCCATAGAGGAGGAGAAAATCTTGATCGATCACTCTAATCATTTCAGGATCTAAAGTGCCCTTATCAGAATAGCCATGAGGGCAATAGCAGAATTTCATGTGGGGATACCCTAAAAGAGAGAAGAGGGGGCGTAGTTCTTGAGCGGCTCCTTGTGTAGAGAGGATAATTTTGGTGAATCGTTTGCCAATTTCTTGAAGGTCGATCTTCTCTAAGACAATATTGGTCTCTTTGTAATAGAGCTTGCCTAGTTCATAGACTTTTTGATCATCGACAAGAAGGGGGATTTGCAAAAGAGAAGCAAGAGGCGCTAGATGATCAAGGTGGTGATAAAGGGGTCCGGAGAGAATAGCAACTGTCATAATAGATGGATCTCGTTTTCTAAAAAATCAGAGGCCATTTTATAGATCTGAGTCTTTAATGTAGCATAATCGACTTTGGGATCGAAAGCATATTGATCAAGAGAGGCTCTAGCTTCGAAGAAGATGTCTTTTTCTGTAAGGGAAGGGAAAAGAGTTTCTCTTGTCACCATTTTACCTGCTTGGTGGATAAGGGAGCGTTTCTGAGTCAGAAAAAACAGGGGTTTTTGAAAAGAGAGGAAATCATAGGCAATCGAGGAGTTGTCGCCTATATAGATATCGGTTTTGGCAAGGAGGGGATAGATTAACGGGAGATTTTCTACAAAAGCTATATTCGGAGCTCTTTGATATCTCTCTTTAAGAGCTGTGAAAAACCCCGATTGCAGAGTGTTTGGATGGGGTTTAACGATAAGGTTGTAATGTGGGGGAAGGTTCTCTAAAAGGAAAGAGAAACTAGTTTCTAAATCGGGGGTATCCCAGGAGGGGGCATAAAGGAGGGTTGTTTGTGGAGTTTTAAAATAGAGAAGAGGGGCGATTTTTTTATCGAAAAAGGGTTTATGTAACGAGTAAAAATGGCGCCGCAGGTTCCCAATCGTTGTAACATAGGTTTTTTTCTTGAGAGCATCTTTCATTTGCTTGCCGTAGACAAGTAAGAGATTGTCTTCGAATAGGCCCCCTAAATTGTCTTTGTCGGAATTGCCATGAGGGAGCCAGTAAAAGAGGAGCTTTTTTCTTTGTTTATGTTCTTCGAAAAAAAAGAATAGGTCTAACATCCGCCTTGGTAGCGTAGAAAAGAGTAAGTCGTAGTTTGAGAGGATCTCTTCAGCAAAATTTACTTTCGAGAGAAGCTTTACTTCTAAAGGAGGATAATAGGTTTCTATAACACTTTTCACCTCTTCTTCTGTTACAAGAAGAGGTAGGGAGAGAAAAAGGGAGAGAGTTACGATATGGTCGAGATGGTGAAGATCATTTCCATACAAAAAAGCAGCTCTGCGCATGAGTTAGTTAGAGTCCTCTTCTAAGAGAAGAGGTTTTTTCTTTACGGCCGGCTTTTGTTTTTGCGGCGCAGGCATTTGGTATCTTTTCATTTTTGCAAGGGATCGATTGGCCTCTTTTTTCTCTTTAATCTTCACTTCTAGAGAGGAGATCTGTTCGAGCAAAGAGGTTACTTCTAAAGGATCTTCTTCCACAAGTCCTTTTTTCTTCTTACGAACAGCTCTAAGTTTGAGTTTAAGGTTTTTTCTCTCTTCCCTAATAGATTCTTTTTCTTTTTCTGAACCTGAAAGAATCATCTGCTCTTCTAATGAGAGATTTGACAGAAGTTCCCGCAAGTAAGATACTTCCTCTTGGAGGAGAGAATAAAGAGAGTCCATAGTATCCTTTGTAATCGCAAACCCCTTTATATGCCATTTTTATCTTGGTCCCCCCCCTGTGGACAGGGTCTACATAATTTTATAAGGGTTTCTATAGGTGATTCTTTTTATAAACTTATGAAAGGAAAGTTCTTTAATGCAAAGGGCTGCGGTCCCCGCATAGCCCTCTGCACTCCATTGGGCGGAATCTCGGTTCGACAAATCAAATATCGCTCGGGCTCGCGTAGAAAATACAGCCTCACCGCCCAAGGGACCATGCG
>CAZBHP010000139.1:0-4386 GCA_964491795.1 uncultured bacterium
TAATTGGTTCGCTCAGTGCTAAGGGCGAATAAGTAGCCAACCGGGTTTAAAAGAACCTCCTTTTTCTACAACTTATTCGGTGACTTGAAAATCACGAATGTGAAGCTGGATGGAAGACTTAACTTCGTCAAAAGAATTTCTCCTTCTTCAGAAGGAGGTTGAAAAAATATTTTTATTCTTTTTAGAAGCAAGAAAAAACGATGTGTATGATATGCTTGCATGATTAATTAATTTGGTGGATTATGAATTTTATAATTCTTTCTATTATCTCTATGTTTGGAATTAATGCAATATTTAAAGCTGATGTAATTGATCAAGAAGCTCAAGAACAATCCCAAATTCTTACTGGACGTGACAAATACTTGGAGCAACATGTGGGAGAATATGAGCACCCTACTTATGGTACAATTCAGGTTACTTTAAGTGGAAATCTGCTGAAAGCTTCCTATGGCGATACTACTTATATAATAGAATACAAAGACAAAGAGAAACGCTCTTTAATTTGTTCTAATGATCAGGGAGCTAATCTGTTTTTTTACTCTTATCATGACGGATGCATATCTGAAATTCGTATTACCCTAGACCCTGGACAACCTAGAGCTGTTTTCACGCGGAAGGTTGCTAATAAATTTATGCAAGAGAGCTATTTACAGCAATTTGTGGGCAGATATGAGGATTGCGAAATAACCTTAAAGAACGGCCGTCTCACTTGTCCGAACAATGATGAACTATTGCCGTTAAAGCCAGACCTATTTGCGATCAAGGGCTCTATGTGTAGTGTTATTGAGTTCATTAGAGATGATAATTGGGAAGTCAGCGAATTGGAGTACAGGGGGTCTGGTGTAATCTATAATTTTAAAAAAATTAAACAATAGAACAAGCTCGATTGTATGGTGGTATTGTCTAAATAGCTCTGGATATGCAATAGAAGCTTGCAGTGAGAAGGTTGATCTAAGTTTTAGAGCGGCATAGATAAAAACCTTCTAACCCTAAGTTGTTCCAAAGATGCAAAGAGGCTTACTATTTCTTCTCTTATTTTTGGAGAGTTTACGGTATTGTTGAGGAATGTCTATATTAGCAGGCTATCTTCAGTTGCTACTCGTGACGACTCCTACGTGGGATGAAAGTCAGGGGTTCTTGCGGCTGTATGAAAGGGAAAGAGATAATTTGCCCTGGAAGCTGATTGAAGAGCCTATAAGAGTTGTTGTAGGGAAAAAAGGGCTTGCTTGGGGGAATGGTCTGCATCCCAAAATGTCGCAACACTCTTATAAAGTTGAAGGGGATAGCAAGTCTCCGGCAGGAATATTTTCGCTTGGGAAAGTTTTTGGTTTTAAGCCTCCATCTCTAATGACTCATGTAAAGATGGAATATCTTGAGATAGATGAGCACATAGAAGCTGTGGATGACCCGTTATCTTCTTTCTACAACTGTGTTGTAAATCGTAAGGAAATGATTTGTGATTGGCAGAGCTCAGAGAAGATGGCAGAAGAGCCTCTTTATCGAATAGGCGTTATCATTAACCACAACTATCCTCACATAGAAAAAGGTGCTGGGTCGGCTATTTTTTTTCATATCTGGCGAGATGATGATGGTGGTACGGCAGGGTGCACTGCAATGGATGAAAAAGATCTAGATCAGCTTATAGCTTGGTTAGAACCACAGAAGCAGCCAGCTCTCGTGCAGCTTTCTATAGAGAGTTATCATGAGTTAAAAGATAGTTGGAATCTTCCTCTTATTCGGTGACTTGAAAATCACGAATGTGAAGCTGGATGGAAGACTTATTCAGATAGACATTGATTTGTGGGGTGAAAGCAATCAGAAGCTTGAGGTTTTTCTTCATAAGAGAAGAGTGGCGGTGAGCCATGTTGAAGCCGATCCCTTCGAGAAAGCGGTCATTTTCTTCAAGGGAGAGCTTAAGGTGTTTGCGCCCCACAATTTTTGGGGGAAGCACTTGCTTGGCAATGGTGTAAAGAATCACTTGGGGGTTTTCTGTGCCGTAAGGCTCGAGAAGACTTAGCGACTCGAGAAACTCAAAAGTGAGGTCGCGGAAAGAGACTTTTGCATCGAGGTAAAGCTTTGGAGAGATGTCTTGGTCTTTGAGACTATCATTTGCGGCTTTGATAAAGCGCTTTTTAAATTCAGGGATGTTTTTGACGTTGATAGTAAGACCGGCTGCATAGTCATGGCCTCCGAAGTTTAAAAGGAGAGACGCATTCTCTTTTAAGACTCCCAAAACAGGGAATTCAGGGATCGTTCGGATAGAGCCCTTTCCAATCTCGCCATCTTTTGTCAGGATCACGGTTGGGCGGTTATATTGTTTTGCAAGGCGCGCTGCGATAATCGCAATCACCCCTGAGTGCCATTTTTCTGAATCTAAGACGATAGCTTTTTCTTCTAAAAGGAGGGGATTTTTTTGTAGGAGTTTTTCGACGTCTTCAGAGTCGCGCCGTTCAATTTTTTGCCTCTCTTGATTAAGGACGTCTAACTCTTTGGCCAAACTCTCTGCCTCTTGCATATCTCGTAGGAGTAGTAACTCCACCCCTTTGCGTGGATCTCCAATACGACCGAGACTATTGAGTCTTGGAGCCACTTTTGAGGAGATATCAATAGTTGTAATCTCTTCAGGGTTTACTTCCGATACGTGGATGAGCTTAAGAAGGCCGATTCGTTGCGTTTTTTTGAGCTGTTGTAGTCCATAACGTACCAAGATCCTATTTTCACCTGTTAGCGATCCCATATCGGCTATAGTGCCCAAGGCGACGAGGTCAAGATACCTTTTCAGATCGATAAGGTCTGCTTGGACTTCTCCTATAGTTACCAGAAAATTAATCATCGCATGGGCGAGTTTAAATGCCACACCAACACCGGTAAGATCACGGTTAGGGTAAACACTGTTATAGAGTTTAGGATTTAAAGTCGCAAGGCAGTGAGGGATTTTATCGGTAGGCTCATGGTGGTCGGTAATAATAATATCGATTGCTTTTTCAATGAGCTGGGTATCTCCCGATACGGTAATTCCGCAATCGACAGTCACAATGAGAGTGCAGTTTTGCTCTTTTGCGTAATCAAGAGCATCGTAAATGATGAGATCACGCTGTATATTTCGATTGGGGACAAAGAAAGAGACGTTAGCTCCAAGTGTCCTTAAAAAGTCGACTAAAAGCGCTGTTCCTGTGATCCCATCGACGTCATTATCTCCAAAGATTAAGATCCGCTCTTTGTTTTTAAGAGCCATATGGATACGGTGTGTCGCTTTATCAATATCAGAGAGGAGGTGTGGGGGATGCAGCTGAGGTAGTTTTGCATACAAAAAATTATGGACTGTCCCCTTTTTTTTGTATCCTCTGGAGACGAGAACTTGAGCGGTAACTTGATGAATATTAAACTCAAATACAAAAGCTTGGACTAGCGCAGGATCCTCTTTTGGATAGATCCAAATAACTTTATCACATTCTAAATCAGGAAGCATTTTTTATAACCTAAGGCGCGCCTAGAGTAATTATGTAAGCAAGATATTTAAAACACAACCGCAAAGAAAAAGAAGCGAAAGTTGTGCGACGCTCTTATCACAATGGGATCTTTAATGAGGCAAAAATAATAGGATATGCAGGATAGAATTTACTAGTCCTGCGCATCCTATAGCTTTATTACGTTCTCCTAGCTCTCCTCAATGGAGACTATCTTATTGGAAGCAAGTCTAGGGCTTGAGCTTTCTACCGAGATCGTCTCTTCCTCATCTGTTTCTGTCTCCCGTTTCTGGAAGAAGACGAGAAGGGCAGAGGCGATAAAGAGGGTAGAAAGAGTTCCTACCACAACACCAATAGACATCACTAAAGAGAAGCTAAAGAGGGTAGCGCCGCCAAAGATCACAAGGCAGAGGAGAACAGCAAGTGTTGTCCCTGAGGTAAGGATTGTACGGCTCAATGTAGCGTTTAAAGCATAATTTACAATGTCTTTAAAGCGCATATGTTTGAGAGATTTTCGATCTTCACGGATCCTATCGCACACAATAATGGTATCATTAAGAGAATAGCCAATAATGGTGAGAAGAGCTGCTACGGTATTGAGATCGATTTGAATAGGGACATGGAGAAGGTGGAGGAAGACAATCAGAGCGAGTGTGATAAAAAGATCGATTGCAAGACCAATCGTTGCAGAAATAGCGTAGGTAAACTCAAATCGAACCGTGATATAGATCAGAATTGCAATCATAGCAAGAGTCAGACCTAGAATCGCGTTATTACGCATCGACTCAGACATTTGACCACTCATGCTCTTCCAGTGTAGATCTATTTGAGAGAGCGACTTTTGTGTAAGAGGCAAGTTGCTTTCATTGAGAGCATCGACGAGGAAGGCAAGTCTTGGATTCGTTTCATACCCATATGT